>NZ_JBQCCF010000063.1:0-15247 GCF_051962475.1 Dyella sp. | reverse complement strand
GAAAGCTGAGCTTGCAAGGCGACCGGGCTAAGGAGCCCCCCTACCCGCCGCCTCCTGTAGGAGCCCGCACGCGGGCGATTCTCTGGCTCAGCTGTGCCACCCAAAGCAAAGGCATCGCCCGCGAGCGGGCCCCTACGGGGCCATAAAAAAGCCGGCGCATGCGCCGGCTTTTTGTTGAGGCGAACGATTTGCCTCAGGGCTGCGTGGGCGTGGGCTTGGCGGCGGTGGGCGCCGGCACCTGGGCGACGGCGGCCGCGCTGGAGAACTTGCCGCCGTAGGGCAGCACTTCGGCAGCGAGCTTGGGATCGGCCTTGATCAGGCCCACCGCGTCGAACAGGATGTGCGCCGTCTCGTCCAGCTCGACGTCCTTGGCCTTCTTGGCATCCTTTTCGGCCTTCAGCTCGGACTTGAGGCTGCGCTCGTTGGCGTTGAGGCCGTCGTCGAGGCTGCTGTCCGCATCCGTCGGCACCGCGTCGCCATCGATCGCCTTGCGGCGTGCGAGGAAATCGGCCTGGATCTTGTCCAGCTGCTTGCGCTCGGCCTGGCGCTGGGCAAGGTTGAGCGAAATCGTGGTCTGGTTGCGCATCTTCTTGTACTGCGCCAGCTGGTCGAGCATCAGCTTCCATGCCGGCGACGTGGCCACACGCTCGTCGTGCAGCTTTTCCAGCTGCGGCAGGTAGGCCTTGAGGTCGGCCACCGGCTTGTACTGGGCTGGCGCGATCTGGGTCCACGGCAGCGCGTTGTCGTAGGTGGACTCGCCGAAATCCTTCTCGTCGCCGTTCTTGGGGAACTGGATGTCCGGCGTGACGCCCTTGAGCTGGGTGGAGCCGCCGTTGATGCGGAAGAACTCGGCGATGGTCATCTTCAGCTCGCCCATCTGCGGCTTCTCGCTGTCGCTCTGCGCGAAGCGGTCCAGGTCCACCAGGTTCTGCACGGTGCCCTTGCCGAAGGTCGGCTCGCCGATGATCAGGCCGCGGCCGTGATCCTGGATCGCCGCGGCGAAGATCTCCGAAGCGGAGGCCGAGCCACGGTTGACCAGCACGGCCATCGGACCGCTCCAGGCCAGGCCGGGGTCATCGTCGCCCTGCACTTCTACCTCACCATTGGCCTTGCGCACCTGCACCACCGGTCCGGTGTCGATGAACAGGCCGGTGAGCTCGTTGGCTTCGTCGAGCGAGCCGCCGCCGTTGTTGCGCAGGTCCATCACCACGCCTTCGACGCCCTGTGCCTTGAGCTCGGTGAGCAGCTTGGCGACGTCGCGGGTGGCGCTCTTGTAGTTCGGATCGCCCTTGGCACGCGCGGCGAAGTCGGCATAGAACGTGGGCAGGTCGATCACGCCGATCTTGCGAGTGACGCCGCCATCCTTGATGTCGATGACCTTGGACTTGGCCGCCTGCTCCTCCACCACCACCTTCTTGCGCACCAGCGTGACCATCTCGTGCTTGCCATCCGGGCCGGCATCGGCGGGCAGCACCTCGATGCGCACGGTGGTGTCCTTCTTGCCGCGGATCTTGTTGACCACGTCGTCCAGGCGCCAACCGATGACGTCGACCATCGGGCCGTTGTCCTGGCCGATCGCCACGATGCGGTCACCCACCTCGAGCTTGCCGGACTTGGCGGCCGGGCCGCCGGGCACGATCTCACGGATCTGGGTGTATTCGTCGCGCGCCTGCAGCACCGCGCCGATGCCTTCCAGCGAGAGCTTCATCGAAATGTCGAAGTTCTGCGCCAGGCGCGGGCCGAGGTAGTCGGTGTGCGGGTCGGTGGTTTCCGCGTAGGCGGTCATGAAGCTCTGGAACGCGTCCTCGCCGTCGAGCTGCTTGATGCGGTCCAGCAGCGTGGAATAGCGCTTGGTCAGCGTCTTGCGGATCTCCGCGTCGTCCTTGCCGGCGAGCTTCAGGCGCAGCCAGTCGTTCTTGGTGCGCTGGCGCCACAGGTTGTCCAGCTCGCCCTGGTCCTTCGGCCAGTCGGCCTTCTCGCGGTCGAGCACGTAGCTTTCGTCCTTGGAGAAGTCGAAGCCCTTGTCGAGCAGGCCCAGCGCGAAGTGCATGCGCTCGGTGGCACGCCGCACGTAGAGATTGAAGATCGAGAACGGCCCGCTCAGGTCCTTGTTCCAGATCGCATCGTCGAACTTGGTCTTGAGCGGCGCGAACTTCGCCAGGTCTTCCTGGGTGAAGAACACCTTCTCGCCATCGAGCTGATCGAGGTACTTGGCGTAGATGCGCGCCGACATGGCGTCGTCCAGCGGCTGCGCGTCGTAGTGGAAGCGGGTGAGGAAGCGCGCGGAGAGCTGCGCCGCCTCGGCTTCCTCCGAGGTGGCCTGCAGGGGGAGCACCGAGGCCTTGCGTGCGGGTTGGCCGGTGGCCGCGTCATCGGCGGCTGGCGCCGCGGCGGGTGCCTGCTGGGCCTGCACGCCCGCAGCGCTGCCGGCAAGGGTGAGGGCAACCAGCAGGGCGAGCGAAGGACGAAAGGTCATGCAGTTCCCTCAGGCAAGTTCGGTAACGCCTGCGGCATGAGCCTGCAGGTCGGCGTGGTAGGAGGATCGCACCAGCGGACCGGAGGCGACGTGATGGAAACCCATCGCCTCGCCTTCCTTGCGCAGCGCGTCGAATTCTTCCGGCGTCCAGTAACGCACCACCGGGTGGTGATGCGGCGTGGGCTGGAGGTACTGGCCGATGGTGATCATCTCGACATCGTGCGCGCGCAGATCACGCATGGTCTCGATGACCTGTTCCCAGGTTTCGCCCAGGCCCAGCATGATGCCGGACTTGGTCGGCACGTCCGGATGCTGCGCCTTGAAGCGCTTGAGCAGGTCCAGCGACCACTGGTAGTCGGCGCCCGGACGCACTTCGCGGTAGAGGTGCGGCACGGTTTCCAGGTTGTGGTTGAACACGTCCGGCGGGAAATCCTTGAGCACTTCCAGCGCCCGCTCCATGCGGCCCTTGCCGCGGAAGTCGGGGGTGAGGATCTCGATCTTGATGCCCGGCGCGGCGTGGCGCGTGGCACGGATGCAGCTGGCGAAGTGCTCGGCGCCGCCGTCGCGCAGGTCGTCGCGGTCGACCGAGGTGATCACCACGTACTTCAGGCGCATGTCGCGGATGGTTTCGGCCAGGCGCGCCGGCTCCAGCGGATCGGGCGCGGCCGGGCGGCCGTGGGCCACGTCGCAGAACGAGCAGCGCCGCGTGCACACCTCGCCGAGGATCATGAACGTGGCGGTGCCCTTGGAGAAGCACTCGTGGATGTTCGGGCAGGAGGCCTCCTCGCACACCGTCACCAGCGCGTTTTCGCGCAGGCGCGCCTTGAGCTCCTGCACGGCATTGCCCTGCGGCAGGCGCACGCGAATCCAGCTCGGTTTGCGCAGGGTCGGCACGGCGGTGTCGAAGCCGGCGCGGTTGAGGGCGATCTTGTCGTTGCCCAGCTGCTTCTCGACCGCCGGTGCGGCGACCGTGCGGATCGGGATCGTCTTGGGAGTCGCGGGGGATTCGCTCATGAGCACATGCCTAGACCGCGGCGCGCGCGGGGAGTTCGGGGAGTTGGGGGGCGGCCGGCTCGGCGTCGAAACCGAATTGGCGGCAGAACTCGCCAATGAGCACGTCTTCGACGTCCGCCAGTCGCGACGGACCGCCCAAGTCTAGCACCTGCGTCACCGCCAAACCCTTGTAGCCACAAGGGTTGATGCGGTGATACGGCTCCAGGTCCATGGCCACGTTGAAGGCCAGGCCGTGGAAACTGCAACCGCGACGCACGCGCAGGCCCAGCGCGGCCACCTTGGCGCCGGCCACGTAGACCCCGGGCGCGCCCTCGACTCGCTCGGCGACGATGTTCCAGTGCGCCAGCGTATCGATCAGGGTCTGCTCGATGCGATGGACCAGCTCGCGCACGCCCACGCCCACGCGGCGCAGGTCGATCAGCGGATAGCCGACGATCTGGCCGGGGCCGTGGTAGGTGACCTGGCCGCCGCGATCCACCTGCACCACCGGGATGTCGCCCGGCGCCAGCACGTGCTCGGCCTTCCCTGCCTGGCCCTGGGTGAACACCGGATCGTGCTCGAGCAGCCACAGCTCGTCGGGGGTGTCGGCGGTGCGGTTATCGGTGAAGGCGCTCATCGCCTTCCAGGTCGCCTCGTAGGGCTGGCGGCCGAGCCGGCGGATCTTCAGGGGCAGGGTCATGCGGGGGTTCCGGTACGGCGGATAAACACGCTCAACATCAGGGGGCGGCGCGAGGGATTCAAGCCCGCCGGCGCCAACGCAAACGGGGAACGCGCCAGGCGCGTCCCCCGTGATTGGCTGGCCCTGCGTGCCTCATCAGAGCGTGTAACGGATGTCCGGATCGGCCCGCAGCACGGTATGCGCCGCGTCGTACTCCTCCCGCGTCTGGGCGCGGAAGCTCACCGTCACCGACACGTAGTTGCCGCTGGCGGACTGTTTGTAGCGCACCGTCTCGTGCAGCACATGCAGGCCCTGGCCCTCGAGCAGGCGCGGCACGTGGGCCGGCAGGTCGGCGCCGGCATTGCCCATCGCGGTGATCTCGAACTCCCCGGGAAACTGGAAGCCCTTGCCGTCTTTCTTCGCCTGGGAGAAGTCGATTTCCTGCATCACTTGGCGTCCGCGTCGGCCTTCTTGTCGCTGCCATGGAACCACAGCAGGATCGAATCCCACAGGCGCGAGAAGAACCCGCCCTGCGGGGCGTCGGCCAGCGCCACCAGCGGCACGCTCTGCACTGGCTGACCGTCGAGCGTGATGCGCAGCGTACCCACCTGCTGCCCCTTCTTGAACGGGGCGATCAGGGTGGCGGGCACATCCATGGTGGCCTTGAGCTTGTCGTACTGGCCGCGCTTGACGGTGACCTGCACGGCGTCGGTCACGCCCAGCGGCAGCGTTTTGTTCTCGCCCTTCCACAGGCGCGGCGTGGCCAGAGGCTTGCCGGCCTCGTACAGCTTG
The DNA here is from genome assembly GCF_051962475.1 of Dyella sp. Taxonomy (GTDB): domain Bacteria; phylum Pseudomonadota; class Gammaproteobacteria; order Xanthomonadales; family Rhodanobacteraceae; genus Dyella_A. The sequence goes on along the minus strand of NZ_JBQCCF010000063.1, from coordinate 10,307 downwards.
TGCGTCTCGTAGAAGCGGAAGCCGTAGTTGAGCAGCGCCATGGCGGAATCGGCGCGGGCCTTCTCCGAGCTGGCGCCCATCACGATGGCGATCATGCGCGAGTCGCCCTGCTTGGCCGAGGCGGCCAGGCAGTAACCGGCGGCGGCGGTGTGGCCGGTCTTGATGCCATCGACGCTGGGATCACGCCAAAGCAGGGTGTTGCGGTTGCCCTGCTTGATGCCGTTCCACTCGAACTGCTTGATCGCCGAGATGGCGTAGTCGTCCGGGAAGTCGTGGATCAGCGCGCGAGAGAGGATCGCGATGTCGTGGGCGGTGGTGTAGTGGTTGGCGATGGGATAGCCCGAGGCGTTCTCGAAGTTCGAGTTCACCATGCCCAGCTGCTTGGCATAGGCGTTCATCAGGTTGGCGAACGCATCCTCGGAGCCGGCAGTGTGCTCGGCCAGCGCGATCGCCGCGTCGTTGCCGGACTGGATAATCATGCCGTACAGCAGATCCTTCAGCGGCACCTGGCTACCCAGCTTCATGAAGCTGGTGGAGCCATCGGTACCGGCGCCGCCACCGCGCCAGGCGTGCTCGCTGATGGTGACCGGGTCGGTCATGTGGATGCGGCCGTTGGCGACTTCGGCGGAGACCACGTAGTCGGTCATGATCTTGGTGATCGAGGCCGGCTCGACACGCAGGTCCGGCTCTTTCGAGGCAAGGATCTGGCCGGTGGCGTAGTCCATCAGCACCCAGCTCTTGCCATCCACATCCGGCGGCGGCGGCACCGGCGCCTCCGGCATCACCGGCCGCGGCACCGGCGAGGGGCGCGGCGGAACCTGCTGGGCCAGCGCGGCGCCAGCCACCAGGGCAGTGGCGGCGAATGCAACCAGGGTACGGCGGACAAAGCTCATCGTTGTGTTCAATCCCGTCTGGCAAGGGACGGCACGCGACATGCCATCCGTGAAGAAATACCGCTCAGTCTACCGCGACCTGCGGTGCGGGCAGGCCCATCGCCTCGATCCGGCGCGCGACTTCATCGGCTCGTTCAGCATCCGGCAGCGGACCGACCCGCACGCGGCGGATCGACTGGCCGTTGCTCTGCAGCTGGAGCACCTGGACCTGGCCGAGGTTGGCCGCACGCAGTCGCTGCGCCAGCCGCTCGGCGTTGGTCGCGTCGGAGAACGCCCCGACCTGCAGGTAGATGGCCGGCGAGGCGCCGGGAACAGGGACCGGATTCGCGGCGCGGGGTTCCCCGGCTGGCGGCGTGGCGGCCGCGACGGGTGGTGGCGCATCGTCCGGGTGGGAGGGATCGATCGCCCGCACTTCCACCATGCCGGTGCCGGCAGGCCAGATGCCGATCTTCACCGCCGCCGCGTAGGAAAGATCGATCAGCCGGTTGGAGTGGAAAGGGCCGCGATCGTTGATGCGCACGATCACGCTCTTGCCGTTGGTGAGGTTGGTGACCCGCGCGTAGCTGGGCAGTGGAAGCGTCTTGTGGGCGGCGGAGAACTGGTACATGTCGTAGTTCTCCAGGCTCGATGTCTTGTAGCCGTGGAACTTGTTGCCGTAGAACGAGGCGATGCCACGCTCCACGTAGCCGCGTGCCGACGGCAGCACGCGATAGGTGTGGCCGAGCACGGTATAGGGCGACTTGTTGCCGTAGGCCGACCGCGGCTCCCAGTGCGGAGTGGGTTCGACCAGCTTGCTCACGTCCAGCGGGTTGCCGGTGGGCACGCTGTCGCTGCGGTCGCGGTAGCGGCTGTCCTGGCCCTTGCTGAGGTCATCGTGGAACGTATCGCCGGCGTGGGCGCGCGATGCACCGGACGTACCGCGCGTGCCGCTGGCGCTGCCGGTGTGCGAGGGGCGCGTCTTGTGGCCGGCGCATCCGGCCAGCAGCAGCACCGTCGCTACCCAAAGCAGCGCCCCCTGCAGGCGCCTCATTGCGTCGCGTCCGCCTGCTGCACGCCCGCGTCGATCGCCTGCGCCAGCTGATGCACGGCCATGGCGTAGAGCGGACTGCGGTTGTAGGTGGTGATGACGTAGAAATTCTGGAAGGTGAACCAGTACTCCGGACCGGTCGCGCCATCGAGTGTCTGCAGGCTGCTCGGCTCGCCGGGATTGGCCGACGCCAGCGGCGCGTAGCCCCAGGCCTCGAGCTGCTCCAGCGGCCACTGCGGCTTGCTGTCCTTCACGGCGATCGGCCTGGCCGCAGAGTCCGGCTGCGCCCGCATCGCCACCGGACCGCCGCGCACCCAGCCATGTCCGGCGAAGTAGTTGGCAACGCTGGCGAAGATGTCCGGCAGCGAGTTGCGCAGGTCGATGCGGCCGTCGTGATCTTCGTCCACGGCGAAATCGCGGATGCTCGATGGCATGAACTGGCCCCAGCCCTGCGCACCGGCGTAGGAGCCCAGCAGCGTGTCGAGCGGACCGGCCAGATGGTTGGCCGGCAGCTCCAGCAAAACCTTCAGCTGTTCGCGAAAGAACTTGGCGCGCGGCGGGTAGTACAGGCCCAGCGTGACCAGGGCATCGAGCACCTTGTATTTGCCGCCGAGGCGACCGTAATTGGTCTCCACACCAAGGATCGCCACGATGTACTCCGGCGCCACGCCGTATTGCTGGCCGACCTGCTCCAGCAGCGCCCGATGCTCGCGGTAGAACGCTACACCGTCGGCGATGCGCTGCTCGGTCATGAAGATCGGGCGGTAATCGCGCCACGGCTTGGCCTCGGCCGGCCGGCTGATCGCATCGAGGATGCTCTGCTGCTTGGTGGCGCCGTCGAGCAGGCGGTTGAGCGCAGCGGGGCTCTTGCCGGTGTCGCGCGCCACCTCGCGCACCAGCGCCGCCTGGCCCGGGTGGGTCTGCGCATGCAGGGGCGAAATGACCGGGGCGGCGAGCAGGCCCAACGCGATGACCAGACGGGAAACGGGCGTCGCGTGAAAAACAGTCATCAGTCCGTGGCTCGCTCGAAGTTCAGCGCCGAGAGCCTAACACGCGCCGCGCCGCGCGCCGGGGCGCCGGCGGGGCGAAATCGGGCGGCGGTTCAGTCGTGCATCTTGCGGTGCGCGTGGATCGACATCAGCACGCCGAAGCCGGTGAGCAGCGACACCGCCGACGTGCCGCCGTAGCTCACCAGCGGCATCGGCACGCCGACCACCGGCAGCATGCCGGCCACCATGCCGCCGTTGACCAGCACGTAGACGAAGAAGCTCATGCCGATGGCGCCGGCGAGCAGACGCGAATACGTGTCGCGCGCTTCCATCGCGATCCACAGGCAGCGGCCGATGATGAAAGCGTACAGCGCCAGGATGCCGATCACGCCGACCAGGCCGAATTCCTCGGAGAACACCGCGAAGATGAAGTCGGTGGTGTGCTCGGGCAGGAAATCCAGCCGCGACTGCGTGGAGTGCTGCCAGCCCTTGCCGAACACGCCGCCGGAGCCCACCGCGATCTGCGACTGGATGATGTGCCAGCCGTTGCCCAGCGGGTCGGACTCCGGATTGAGCAGGGTCATCACGCGGTCGCGCTGGTACTGGTGCATGAAGTGCCAGCCCACCGGCACCATCGCCGCGGCCGCGCCCAGCAGCGCACCGATGCGCCACCAGGACATGCCCGAGAGGAACAGCGCGAAGGCGCCGGCACCAGCCACCAGCAATGCCGTGCCCAGATCCGGCTGCTCGGCGATCAGCCCGGCCGGCACTGCGATCAGCAAGCCAACCATGGCGATGTCCTTCCAGCTCGGTGGCAACTGCCGCGGATGCAGGTACCAGGCCACCATCATCGGCATGGTCAGCTTAAGCAGCTCCGAGGGCTGGAAGCGCATCACGCCCAGGTCGAGCCAGCGATATGCACCGCGCCCCTCGCCCAGCACCGCTACCACCACCAGCAAGGCGGTGCTGCCGGCATACAGCCAGGGCGTCCACGTGCGCAGCGTCGACGGCGGGATGCGCGACACCAGCAGCAACAGCACGCCGCCCATCACGAAGCGCGCCGCCTGCCCGCCAACCAGCCCGAGGCTGCGGTCGCCGGCGCTGTAGAGCGTCATCAGGCCAACGCAGGCCAGCGCGAACAGGCCGAACACCAGCGGCAGGTCGATCCGCGGGCGCGTGAGCAGTCGGCGGACGAAGCGGCGCATGCGCATGTACAGCGGGTGGATCATGGCGTGGCTCCGTCGTCAGGGGCCGAGGCGGCTTCGGCCGGCACCTCGCCGGAGGCGTCCACCGGCAGGTCCTCCACCGTCGCCGGCGCGTTGCCGATGGCGTCGTCGCGGTAGGGCGTGAACGGCGGAGCCGCACGTCCCTTCGCCGCCACCCACGCATCGAGGATGTGCCGGGTGATCGGGCCGGCCGACGACGCACCCCAGGCGCCGGCTTCCAGCACGGCGACCACGGCGATCTGCGGATCCTCGGCCGGGGCATACACCTCGAACCAGGCGCGGTTGCGCGAGGCGAGATAGGCCAGGTTGCTGCGATCGTCGTAGGTGTTGCCCTTGCGCGAAAAGCGCTCGGCGGTGCCGCTCTTGCCGGCGAGCCGGTACGGGAAGCCGACGGTCAACGAGCGGCCGGTGCCCTTGTCGCCGTACATCACCATCTGCATGCCCTGGTCGACGGCGGACCAGTAGGCGGGTGAGGTGATTAGGCTCGGCCCCAGCGGCGGATTGGGCAGCGGCTTGCGCTTGGCCTCCACGCTGTCCTGCGTGGCCATCACCAGCCGCGGCGCGTACGGCACACCGTGGCCGGCAAAGGTAGCGATGGCGTGGGCGAGCTGGATCGGCGTCACCGCCCAGTAACCCTGGCCAATGCCGGCGATCATCGTCTCGCCCGGGAACCAGGGCTGGCGTGAGTGCGCCTGCTTCCACTCACGCGACGGCAGCACGCCATCCGATTCGCCCACCAGATCGATACCGGTCGGACGGCCGAAGCCGAACTTGCTCATGTAGTCGCTGAGCCGGTCGATGCCCAGGTCCAGCGCCAGCTTGTAGAAATATGTGTTGACCGACTGCTCGATCGCCTCGGCGAGGTCGACCCGGCCGACGCCGCCGCGCTGATCGTCGCGCCGGCAGAACGTGGTTCCGGGAATGCAGTACTGACCGGTGGAGACCACCGTGTCCTGCGGCGTGCGCAGGCCCGATTCCAGGCCGGTCAGGCCGATCAGCGGCTTCACGGTAGAGCCCGGCGGGTACACGCCACGCAGGGCGCGGTTGTACAGCGGCTTTTCCGGATCGGTGGTGAGTGCCTTGTAGTCGGCTGAACTGATGCCGTTGACGAACAGATTGGGATCGAAACTCGGCACGCTGACCATCGCCAGCACCTGGCCGTTGCGCGGATCGATCGCCACGGCGGCGCCCGGGCGGCCGGCGAAGGCGTCCTCGGCGGCCTTCTGGATGCGCACGTCGACGCTGAGGTAGAGGTTCTTGCCGGGGATCGGCGGATGCGTCTCCAGCACGCGCTGGGTACGACCGTCGGCATTCACCTCCACCAATTCGTAGCCCGGCGTGCCGTGCAACACGTCCTCGTAGGAGCGCTCCAGACCGCTGCGCCCCACGTGCGTGGTGCCCTTGTAGCGCACCGGGTCGAGGCGCTTGAGGTCGTTGTCGTCGATGCGCCCGACATAGCCGATAAGGTGCGCAAAGCGCTCGCCGAACGGATAGCGCCGCGTCAGGTAGGGCACCACGTCCACGCCGGGAAAGCGCCAGCGGTTGATGGCGAACCGGGCGATGTCGTCCTCGGACAGATGCAGCTTCAGCGGCACGCTCTCGAAACGGCGGCTCTGCGCCAGCTGCTTCTTGAACGCCTCGACATCGTCGTCGCTGAGCGGCACCACCGTACCGATCTGCGCCAGCATCGCCTTCATGTCTGGCACCTGCTCGGGCACCACCTCGAGCCGGAATGCCGGGACGTTGTCCGCCAGCAGGACGCCGTTACGGTCGTAGATCAGGCCACGCGCCGGAGGAATGGCCCGCGGCTTGACGCGGTTGGCCTCCGAGCGGGTGGCGAACTCGTCGTGATGCAACACCTGCAGGAACGCATAGCGTCCCACCAACGCCAGCAGCCCGAGCAGGATGATGCCGAAGCCGGCCAGCGCACGGCGACGGAACAACACGCTTTCGCCACGCGGATCCTTGATCGCTCGGCGCAGGCGGATTCCACGGCGCTTGTTCACGATCACTGCGCTCAGGCGATGCGCAAGCGGATGCGCAGGTCATCCAGCAGCAGAAACAGGAACGGCCACAGCGCCGCGCCGACGAAGGGCGAGAACCACCAGCTCACCGGCGGCGACGCTTCGCCGGCGAACACACGCACGATCAGCAGCAGCACGCGGTCGTTGAGCAGCAGCGCCAGCACCGCCAGCGTCTGCTGCCACATCGGGAAGAAGCGCAGCCGCGAGCGGAAGCGCAAGGCAATGAACACAAGAGCGGTCAGGCGCAACGCCTGCTCACCGAGCAGCACGCCGTCGAGCAGGTCGGCAAACAGGCCCACCAGAAAGGCCATGCCCAGGTTCACCCGCTCGCCCGACTCTAGCGACCAGTACAGCAGCACCAGGGCCGGCCAGTACGGCTTGAACGGCTGCAGCACCGCGGGCAACGGCACCAGCATGGCGAGCAGCGCCACCACCAGCGTGGTGCTGAACCAGAACAACGCGAGGCGATGGCGGTTCACGGCGACACTCCCGCGGCATGGGCTGTTGGCGGCGGCGGAGCGCTCGACGAGGGCGCAAGACCGGCAGGCGGGCCGGCCGGTGCAGCGGGCGCCGGCGGCCCGATCGGTTCGGCCTGATCGTGCAGCAGCAGCACATCCTCGCTGCGATCGATATCGGCCGCGGGCGTGGCGCTGGCCTCCAGGAACATCCCGGTAGCCGAGGGCTGCACGCGGGTGACCGTGCCTGCCGGGAACCCGGAGGGAAAGCGTCCGCCCAGGCCCGAGGTCAACAGCCGATCGCCGGTCCGCACGTCGGCTGCCATGGGAATGTCCGGCAGGATCAGGCCGCGTCCGCCGCGCGCGCCGTAGGCAATCGTGCGCAGCCCGGTGCGCTCGATCGTCACCGGCAAGGCGTGCGCCGGATCGGTGATCAGCATGACGATCGAAGTACTGGGCAGCACGTGCGCAACCTGCCCCATCACGCCACGCGAATCGATCACCGGCTGACCGACCTTGATGCCATTGTTCGCACCCAGGCTAAGCATGAGGCGGTGCTGGTCCGGCCCCAGGTCGACGCCGATGACATGGGCCAGTTGCACGTTGAGTTCGAGGCTGCGCTGCGTATCGAGCAATTCCTTCAGGCGCTGGTTCTGCTCCGCGACGGACGCCATGCGATTGAGCTTGGCGTTGGCGAGCAGCAGGTCTTCACGCAGCCGCTGGTTCTGCTCGGTGAGCGCCTTGCGTTCGGAAAAGGCAGTCGCCAGTGCGCGCATGCCCGCGCTGGGTGCGCCGGCCAGGCGATAGAGCGGCTCGACCACCACGGCGGTGGCGTAGCGCACGCGCCAGGTCCAGCCGTTGCGGTGATCGAGCACCATCAGCACCATAGCCAGCGCCACGTAGGCGAGCAGGCGCAGCGTCCCCGCCACGGTGCCGGCAAACAGCGGCGACTCTTCGCGATTCAACGCCATGAAGCCCGTCCATCGGGGTTGCAGCTGCGCTGTGTCAACGCCGACACTCCTCGCGCCATCCGCATGGCAGGCCAGGGACAGGATGTGTCCCGGCCGGGACGGCAGGCGACGCGACCACGGTTACTCGGGAGCGAAGAAATCGCTACCGTGCTGGTCGATCAGCTCCAGGGCCTTGCCGCCGCCGCGAGCGACGCAGGTAAGCGGATCGTCCGCGACCTGGACGTGCAGACCGGTCTCTTCGGAAATCAGGCGATCGAGGTCACGCAGCAACGCGCCACCGCCGGTAAGCACGATGCCGCGCTCGGCGACATCGGAGCAGAGCTCCGGCGGGGTTTGCTCCAGCGCCGACTTCACCGCGGCCACGATACCGGCGAGCGGCTCGTGCAGCGCTTCGAGGATCTCGTTGGAGTTGATGGTGAACATGCGCGGCACGCCTTCGGCCAGATTGCGGCCGGAGATCTCGATCTCCTTGACCTCGCTCTGTGGGAACGCGCATCCGATCTCGAGCTTGATGCGCTCGGCCGTGGATTCGCCGATCAGCGTGCCGTGATTGCGGCGCACGTAGTTGATGATCGCTTCGTCGAAACGGTCGCCGCCCACGCGCACCGAAGCGGAGTAGACGATGCCATTGAGCGAGATCACCGCCACCTCGGAGGTGCCGCCGCCGATGTCCAGCACCATCGAGCCGCGCGCCTCGTGCACCGGAATACCGGCGCCGATCGCCGCGGCCATCGGTTCCTCGATCAGGAACACGTCACGGGCGCCGGCGCCTTCGGCCGATTCCTTGATCGCGCGACGCTCGACCTGGGTGGATCCGCACGGCACGCACACCAGTACACGTGGGCTCGGACGCAGCATCCGCGACTTGTGCACCTGCTTGATGAAGTGCTGCAGCATCGCCTCGGTCATGGTGAAGTCGGCGATGACGCCGTCCTTCATCGGACGCACGGTGGCGATATTGCCCGGGGTACGGCCGAGCATGCGCTTGGCGTCTCCGCCGACCGCGGCCACAGTACGCGGGCCACCCGGACCGCGATCCTGACGAATGGCGACCACCGACGGCTCGTTGAGCACGATGCCCTGACCACGCACATAGATCAGCGTATTGGCGGTGCCGAGGTCGATGGAGATGTCGTTGGAAAAGATCCCGCGAAACTTCTTGAACATGGGGTCGCCGCGCGTCCGACTGGCTAAAAAGTAAGCGCGCCAGTCTAGTCAGCGAGACTAGAGCACGCAAGGACCGAGACGTTAAGAAAGCCTTGCAGGACACGACGATATCGGCGTTTTCTCGGGCAATCCGGCAACAGTGCGCGGGCAGCCGAAGTCGCCAATTGCGCTGGTTCCCGGTACGATTTGAGACTTTGCCGGGGCGTGACGTCGCGGCGTCATGCGGGCCTGCATCTGAGCGGCCCAAACATCTTGCCGAGGCACCCACGGATCATGTCTGCCGTTATCTGCGGATCGTTGGCCTACGACACCATCATGGTGTTCCAGGACCAGTTCAAGAATCACATCCTGCCCGATCAGGTGCACATCCTGAATGTTTCTTTCCTGGTGCCGCGGATGCGGCGCGAGTTTGGGGGATGCGCCGGCAACATCGCTTACAACCTCAAGCTGCTCGGTGCCGACCCGCTCCCGGTGGCGGCGGTCGGTCAGGATTTCGCCCCGTACCGCAAGCATCTGCTTGATCGCGGTATTCGGCTGGACTACGTGCGCGAGTACGAAGATCAGTTCACGCCGCAGTGTTTCATCACCACCGACCTGGACAATAACCAGATCACGGCCTTTCACCCCGGTGCGATGGCCAGCGCGCACGAAAACCACGTGCGCGATATTCCCGAGATCAGCTTCGCCATCGTGGCGCCCGACAGCCGCGAAGCGATGCTTCAGCACGTGGACGAGTTCGCTGCGCGGGGCGTTCCTTTCATCTTCGACCCCGGCCAGGCGATGCCGCTGTTCGACGGCGCCGAATTCCGTTCGATGATTGAGAAATCCACCTACGTGATCGTCAACGACTATGAGTCGCAGCTGCTGCAGACGCGCACCGGCTGGTCGGCTGCGGAGATCGCCTCTCGGGTGAGCGCCTACATCGTCACCCAGGGACCGCGCGGTTCGATGATCCATGCGGACAACACGGTCCACGTGATTCCGCCGGCACGCGAGCGTCAGGTGGTTGATCCGACCGGTTGCGGCGACGCTTATCGGGCAGGCCTCATCTTCGGCATCATGCAGGGCCGCGATTGGCCGACCGTTGGACGCATGGCGTCCCTGATGGGCGCACTGAAGGTGGAACATCCCGGCACGCAGAACCAGTCGTTCAACTACGACCAGTTCCACGCGGAGTTCGAGGAGCAATTCGGGTATCGCCTCGACTGAGGTCGATCACAGAGCGGCTAGTCGCCAGTTGTCACAGAAAAGAGGCGAAGGAGCGATCCTTCGCCTTTTTGCGTTGCCTTCTTCCAAGAGGCGCGTTGCAGGTTGAGGCACAACTGCGGTCTTGACGCCGACAGCGGCAACCACTTTGCGTCCCAAAGCCCTCAATCAAGGCCAAAAAAAACCCCCTCGACTGAGGGGGTTTTTCGTATGAGGTCCCTGGCGGTGACCTACTCTTGCATGCGGATGCACACTACCATCGGCGCAGCTGCGTTTCACTTCCGAGTTCGGGATGGGATCGGGTGGGACCACAGCGCTATAGCCGCCAGGGAAAAAGTGGGGTCAGCGC
>NZ_JBQCCF010000062.1:0-18170 GCF_051962475.1 Dyella sp. | reverse complement strand
TAAACCCCCCCGATGGGGTGTTTTTTTTGGTTTTTTAACAAAAAAAATATCTTTTTTTTTGCCCCTCCCCCGGGCTCCTACCGGAGGACGCGCGGCCTTAGTGATGGTCTCCGGAGTATCTCTTCTCGCCGCGATGTCCAGCCGAATTTCCGGCGAAGCGGGTCTCGACCAGGCCCTGGAGGTCGAGACCCAGAACTTCGCCCTGGTGTTCTCCAGCGAGGACATGCGCGAAGGCACGAGCGCGTTCCTCGACAAGCGCAAACCCGAGTTCAAAGGCCGCTGAGCGGCGCCTCACGGTACCCCTTGTAGGAGCCCGCTTGCGGGCGATGCCTTTCGCTTTGATGCAGCATCAGCGCCAAGAGCATCGCCCGCGAGCGGGCTCCTACCGAGGAGCGGAGGATCTAGTGATGGCTGCCGGCGTACTTCTTCTCGCCCGCGGTCACGGCGATGTCCAGTCGGTTTTCCGGCGGCGCCAGTGGGCAGGTTGCGAACGGCGTGAACGCGCACGGCGGGTTGTAGGCGCGATTGAAATCGAGCACCACGCTACCGGGCTGTTTCACGCCGCCGGCGGGCAGCGCGGCGTAGAAGAAGCGCGCCGCGCCGTAGGTCTCCTTGCCCGAGGTGCGGTCGGCGATCACGAAGAACAGCTCGCCACCCGGCTCCTCCTGGTAGGGCAGCAGTTCGAAGGTCTTGCCGTCGCGCTGGAACACCGCCTTGCCCGGCACGTCGACCGCGTCGATGGTGCCGATCACCGAGCCGATCTGAAGCTTGTGCGGCGGATCGAATGGCACCCACTTCGCCACGATGCGCCAGGACGGATCGATCGGGAACGACTCGATGCCGAGGAAGTGCTTGCGGGTGGGCGCCTCGGTGTCCTTCACGCGCAGCGCCTTGCGGCCATCGCGATCGATCACGTAGAAGCTCGCGGTGCCGAACTGCACCGTCGTCGGGCTGCCGGCGCCGGCGTGCATGTCGTCGACCAGCGGTACGCTGGTGACGGTCTTGCCATCCACCGTGGCGTCGCTGCCGGCGGCAAGCGCAATCGACAGCGCGCCGTCCGGACCGAGTGTCACGGTGCCCAGATGATCCGGCCCGGCGGCCAGCACGATGTCATTGTCTGCGGCATGACCGATCCGGTTGGCGCCCTCATGCAGCCACTCCAGGCCGATCAGGCTGAGCCAGCCGCCTGGCGCAGTCAGCCGCTGCAACCGTCCCTGCCGCCACTGCTCGACTTCGCGCGTGACGTCCTGGGCGGAAAGAGTCGGGGCAACGGGAGCATCGGTAGCGTGCACGAGGGGAACTCCAAGCAGGAAAGCAACGGCCAGCGGAACACGACGGATCATCGGGCGGCAGCCAGTAGGGAGGGAACGCCGAGTATGGGCAGCGCTGCGGCAGCGAGGCAAATGCCGGTGGTCAGCGGCCGCGCAGGAACAGCCTGTCCAGTTCGCCGAGGCTGAGCTGGGTCCAGGTCGGGCGGCCGTGGTTGCACTGGCCGGAGCGTTCGGTGGCTTCCATCTCGCGCAGCAGAGCGTTCATTTCCGGCAGGCTCAGCCGGCGACCGGCGCGCACCGAGCCATGGCAGGCCATGGTCGAGAGCAGCTCGTTCTCCAGCTCCTGCAGCCGGCGAGAGCTGCCGTGCTGCGCCAGTTCGGCCAGAACGTCGCGGGTGAGCTGGCTGACGTCGGCGCCCTCCAGCAGGGCCGGGATGCGCCGTACCACCACCGCCGACGGACCGCCGCGCGACAGCTCCAGGCCCCACGCCGCCAGCGCCTCGGCGTGCTCCTCGGCAGCCGCGGCCTCCTTTGCGCTCACCGCCAGGCTGAGCGGCACCAGCAGCACCTGCGAGCGCAGGTGATTGGCTGCGCGCGCGGCCTTCAACTTTTCGTACGTGATGCGCTCGTGCGCTGCGTGCATGTCCACCAGCACGAGGCCGTGCTCGTTCTCCGCCAGCACGTAGATGCTCTTGAGCTGGGCGATGGCGAAGCCCAGCGGCGGCGCCTGCTCGGGGCTCGACGGCGCGAGCGTGGGCGACGCCCAGTCGTTGGCCTCCCCCTGCGCCGCCGCGCCGAGCAGCGCGGCGTAATCGCCCAGCGGCTGCTCGCGCACACCGAGGCTGAGGCGGCTCTGCGTGGCCGCCCCGCCGGACCAGCCGCCACTGTAGGAAGACGCTCCGGAAGCAGCACCCGCGCTTGTCACGACCGTTTCGGCGACGGCAGCTGGCGACGCCGGCAGCGCCTGCCCCGCACGTGTCTCGGCAAGCGCCTCGTGCAGGCTGCGGAACAGGAAGTCGTGCACCAGCCGCTGCTCGCGAAAGCGCACCTCGTGCTTGGCCGGGTGCACGTTGACATCCACGCCGGCCGGATCGAGCTCGAGGTACAGCACGAACGCCGGATGGCGGCCGTGGAACAGCACGTCGGCGTAGGCCTGGCGCACGGCGTGGGCGACCACGCGATCGCGCACGAGGCGGCCGTTGACGTAGAAGAACTGCGAATCCGGCTGGCCGCGCGAGGCGGTGGGCAGGCCGACCCAGCCGGAGAGGTGCAGTCCCGCCGCGGCATGGTCGATCCGCAGGCTGCGTCCGGGAAACTCCTCGCCGAGCACGTCGGCCACGCGCGCCAGCGCGGCCTGCTCGTCACGCGCGGCCTTCCACACCCGCAGCGGTTTGCCGTTGTGGCTGAGCCGAAATTCCACGCCGCTGCGCGCAAGGGCGAGCGACTTCAGGAGATCGTCGATATGGGCGAACTCGGTGCGCTCGGCGCGCATGAACTTCCGCCGCGCCGGCACGTTGTAGAACAGGTCGCGCACTTCCACGCTGGTGCCCGGCGGATGCTGGGCCGGACGCGCCGCCTGCAGCTTGCCGCCGTCCACCTCGATGCGAAACGCCGCCTCGGCGCCGCGCGCGCGCGAAGTCAGCGCAAAGCGGGCCACCGACGATACCGACGCCAGCGCCTCGCCACGGAAGCCCATGCTGGCGACGTGTTCGAGATCGTCGAAGCTGCCGATCTTGCTGGTGGCGTGCGATGCCACAGCGAGCGGCAATTCATCCGGGGCGATGCCGCCGCCGTCGTCACGCACGCGGATCAGCCGCGCGCCCCCCTGCTCGATGTCCACCTCCACGCGCGTAGCACCGGCGTCGAGGCTGTTTTCCACCAGCTCCTTGACCACCGACGAAGGCCGTTCGATGACCTCGCCCGCGGCGATCTGGTTGATGAGTTCGGGAGGCAGCACGCGGATGACAGGCATCCGCGTAGCTTACGGGAGCGGCTTCAGATGGAGAAGGCAACGCGCCGGCGGTGGACGACCCGCGGTGACGCTCAGCCGGCCGGAATGGCCAGCACTGCCCCGGCGCGGACGGTATTGCCGTCGATGCGATTGGCGCTCTTGAGCGCGCCCACCGTCACGCCGTACTGGCGCGCGATGCTGCCCAGGCTCTCGCCGCGGGTCACGCGATGCAGGTCGCGGACCGATTCGTCGGCCCGGCTGGATGCGGCAGCCACGGACGCATGGCTATCGCCGTCCGGCTGCGCGGCGGCCAGCATCGCCCCGCTGCGACGCGCGGCCTCGGCGGCGAACCAGGTACCCGGCGGCGGCGTGGCCTCGAAATAGTTGCGCACGCCGCCCATCACCGCCTGCGCCAGTTCGGCCTGATGGGCGGGATCGCGCAGCTTGCGCTCTTCGACCGGATTGCTGATGAAGGCGGTCTCGACCAGGATCGACGGCACGTCCGGTGAGCGCAGCACCACGAAGTTGGCGCGCTCGACGTAGCCGCGATGCGTCGGCCCGAGATGCCCCAGTGCCTTGAGTACATTGCCGGCGATCGACTCGCTGGCCTGCATCGCGTAGCCCTGCTGCAGGTCCAGCAGCACGGCGGCGAGGCTGTCGTCCTTGTCGTCCAGCGACACGCCACCGATCAGGTCGGCGCGGTTTTCGCGATCGGCCAGCCAGCGTGCAGCCTCGCTGGTCTTGCCGCGCGGCGACAGCACCCACACCGACGACCCCTTGGCATCGCCATTCTTGAAGGCGTCAGCGTGGATGGACACGAACATGTCCGCGTTCTTCTCGCGGGCGATCTGGTAGCGGCGCTTGAGCGGAATGAAATAGTCGCCGTCGCGGGTGAGCACGGCCTGCATGCCCGGCTGCTTGTTGATCAGCGCCGCGAGTTGGCGCGCCACGGCCAGCGTGACGTTCTTTTCCAGCGTGCCGCCGGGGCCATGGGCGCCGGGATCATCGCCGCCGTGGCCGGCGTCGACCGCCACCACCACCTTGCGCTGCCCGCCCATCTGCTCGGCCACCTGGCGCAGCGTCAGCACTTCGCTGGGGCCGGCCTTGCTCACATGCACGGCCTTCATCACCGGCGCCGGCGCACTGGCCACCGCCGACGCGCTGGCGCCCTTGCTGGCGCCATCGGGATACAGATCGAGCACGAGCCGGTAGCCGTAGCCACCGCCCGGCTTGAGCACGAAGCTCTTCGGCGCGCTGTGCGCGTCGACGTCGGCGACCAGCTCAAGCCGACCGCCGCGACGATGGCTGCTCAAGCCCTTGAACAGGCCTTGCGCGGACGGGGTGGCAAAAGCGGAGGCCAGACGGTCATTGCCCAGGTCGATCTGCACGCGGCCAGCGTCGTGTCGAAGCTGGTAACTGACCGGTCCGCTCAGATCGAACACCACGCGGGTGTAGTCCGGGCCCGCCCAGACCCGCGCGGCGCGCACGTCGGCGGCCTCGGCGGACAACGCGGAAAAGCCGGCGGCGCAAGCCACCAGCGCGATCAAGCCAGTCCTGAACAGGGATGCCCTCATGCGCTGCATTGAATCGCAGGGAAAACGCCATTGCAAGCATTTTTTCCTTGGATATCCGCAACCTGCACTGCATTCGTCAGATCATGTCCAGAAGACCCCCGCAAGCCGCGCTTTCTCCGGCATTAATCCGCCGCCGCATACCGGCACATTTTTCCAGCAGAAACGCAAACTTAGCGCTGCGAGCCGCGCTCAAACCGGCGGCGAGTCCGGCGCCGGCAGTCGCTTGAGCAGCCTCTCGCCTCGTGCGCTGACCGCCCGCAAGGTGGCGCGGCGACCGCTGCCGGCGTACTCGAGAAACACCTCGAGATCCGCCGCGGGAATGGCGCCGGCTCCGCGCTGCGGCCATTCGATCAGCACGACTGCACCGGGTTCGCCCAGCGCATCCATGCCCAGCCATTCCAGCTCGTCCGGATCGGCGATGCGGTAGAGGTCCAGATGCCAAGCCTGGGCGCCCGCCAGCGGATACGACTCCACCAGGCTGTAGGTCGGGCTCTTGATGCGACCGGCCACGCCCAGGGCCTGCAGCAGCGCGCGCGCAAACGCGCTCTTGCCCGCACCCAGCGGGCCGTGCAGATAGCCCACCAGCCCGTCGTCGATAGCCGCGCCGACTTCGCTGGCCAGCCGCGCTGTCGCTGCCTCGTCAGTCAGCCGCACGCTGTACTCACGCATGGCGCGGCCCGTTGCCCAGTCGGCGCAGCGGGCCTAATAGATCGCTGGCCAGCAGACCGCGTTCGCCCGCCTCAGCCGCAGCATCGCCGGCCCGCGCATGCAGCCCCACGCCCAGACACGCCGCCTCCCACGCCGTGGCGCCTTGCGCGAGCAGGCCCGCGATGACGCCGGTGAGCACATCGCCCATGCCGGCCACGGCCATCCCGGGATTGCCCCACGGACACGCGGCCAGGCGGCCGTCGGGATGCGCGACCAGGCTGCCTGCCCCCTTCAACACCACCACCGCACCGTGGCGGCGCGCCAGCTCGCGCACGGAAGCGAAGCGGTCGGCCTGCGCGGTGGCGATATCCACGCCGAGCAGGCGCGCGGCCTCGCCCGGATGCGGCGTGAGCACGGTCGCCCGATCGAACCGGCGCGGCTCGCGCGCGAGCAGGTTCAGGCCGTCGGCGTCGAGCACCAGCGGGCGATCCGAATCCAGCGCGGTCAGCCACAGCGCGTGTCCCCATGCGCCCTGCCCCAGCCCCGGCCCGACGGCGAGCACATCGGCCCGCTCGATCAGCGGCGCGATTGCCTGCGGACCGTCCACGCCACGGGCCATCAGCTCGGGACAACCCGCGTTGAGCGCCACCACGTGCACATCGCGGGTGGCCACGCTCACCAGTCCCGCCCCGGCGCGCAGTGCCGCCTCGCCGCACAGGCGAATCGCGCCGCCCATGCCCTGATCACCACCCACCACCAGCAGGTGGCCATGATCGCCCTTGTGCGCCACTCGCGGACGCGGCGGCAGACTGGTTGGCCGCAGCAGCTCGCCATCGGCCGGTTGCGCCTGCCACAGGCTCGTGGGCAGTTGCAGCGTGTCGAGCTCCAACTCACCGACGTAGTCGGAAGCCACGCCGGTGTACAGGCCACGCTTGGCCGCAATGAAGCACACCGTCACCTTCGCGCGCACGGCCGCCCCGGGGCAGGTGCCGCGATCGGCATCTAGGCCTGAGGGCACGTCCAGCGCGAGCACCGGCTTGCCGCCCGCATTGATGCGCTCGATCAGGGCGGCCACCGGCGCCTCGGGCGCGCGGTTGAGGCCGCTGCCGTACAGGGCATCCACATGCACATCGACGTCCGGCCACGGTGCGGCTGGATCGAACAGATGCACGCGTCCGCCGGCGAACTCAAATGCGGTGCGCGCCTGCAACGCATCGCCGGTGGCCTGACCGGACAAGGCGATCAGCTCCACCTGCAGGCCGGCCTCTTTCGCCAGCGCTCCCAACAGATAGCCGTCGCCACCGTTGTTACCCGGCCCGCACCACACGGCAAGGCGGCGGGCCTGCGGCCAGTGGCGCCGCAGACTGGCCAGGCCGGCGGCCGCAGCGCGGCGCATCAGTTCGAAGCCGGGAATACCGAGCACATCGATGGCGTGGCGATCGAGCGCCCGCACCTGCTCGACGGTATACAGCGCGTAACGGTGATCGGTCTCGGTCATCGGCCGATTATAGGCAAGGCGGGCCACGGCGCTGCAGCGCTTAAACTAGGCCCATGCCCAGCCTCGACGACACCGCCACTGACGCCACCGCCATCGACTACGTCGCACTCGCGCGGTCGATCAAGCAGTGGGCGGCCGAGCTGGGCTTCAGCGATGCCGGCATCAGCGGCGTCGACCTGGCGCACGACGAACAGCACCTGCAGCAGTGGCTCGACGACGAGCACCACGGCGAGATGGACTACATGGCGCGCCACGGCACCAAGCGCAGCCGGCCGCAGGAGCTGGAGCCGGGCACGCAGCGGGTGATCTCGGTGCGCATGGATTACGCGCCGCCGGACATCCGCAACGCCTGGTCGGTGCTGGAGAACGGCGAGCTGGGCTACGTGTCGCGCTACACGCTGGGACGGGACTATCACAAGCTGATTCGCCAGCGCCTGCAGCGGCTTGCCGAACGCATCCGCACAAAAGTGGGCGACTTTGGCCATCGCGCTTACGTCGATTCTGCCCCAGTGCTGGAGAAGGCGCTGGCGCGCAACGCCGGGCTGGGCTGGGTCGGCAAGCACACGGTGCTGATCCATCGCCGCGCCGGCTCATATTTCTTCCTCGGCGAGCTGTACACCGACCTGCCGCTGCCAGTGGACACGCCCGCCAGCGAGCACTGCGGCAGCTGCCGGCGGTGCATCGACGTGTGCCCCACCCAGGCCATCGTGGCGCCGTACCGGCTCGATGCGCGGCGTTGCATTTCCTACCTGACGATCGAACTCAGGGGCAGCATCCCGGACGAATTTCGCAAGCCCATGGGCAACCGCATCTTTGGCTGCGACGACTGTCAGCTGATCTGCCCGTGGAACAAGTTCGCACAGGTCACCGCGGAGCCGGATTTCGCCCCGCGCCACCAGCTCGATGGCGCCCGGCTGACCGAACTCTTCGGCTGGAGCGAGGAGGAGTTCCTGCGCCGCACCGAAGGCATGGCGATCCGCCGCACCGGCTACGAGGGCTGGCTGCGCAACATCGCCGTGGCGCTGGGCAACGCGCCACGCTCGGAAGCGGTGTTGGACGCGCTGCGCGCGCGTGCCGACCACTCCTCGGCCCTCGTACGAGAACACGTCGCCTGGGCCCTGCACCAGCACGAGGCAACTCCCACCACCGGAGATCCGTCATGAGCGAGAGCCTGAAACCGATGCCGCGACTGGAGGACGTGCTGGACGACCTGCGCCAGCTCGAACCGATCTTCCATCGCCCCGAGTCAGGCGCCGGCCCGGCCGACGGCGAGCGGATCACCGAGCCCGGCTTCTGGGAGATCGGCGCGTCCGGCCAACGCTACAGCCGCGACGACGTGCTCGAGGTGTTGCGCCAGCGCGTGGCGCATCCGTCCCATGAATCGCTGGCCGCGGACGACTTTGCCTGCCATCCGCTGGCGCCGAGCCTGTACCTGCTGAGCTATCGGCTACGCCAGGACGAACGCATCACCCGGCGCACCACGCTGTGGCGGCGCACCGTGGAGGGATGGAAGGCGGTGTATCACCAGGGCACGCCGGTGGCGCACCCGTAACCCAAGCGCGGGCGCCGCAGCGCACCGCACCGCCGCCGCTCAGGCCGCGGCCATCTGGGTCGGGATCGAACGGTTGGTGTGCGAGATACCGTTCTTCGCATCGGCATACACCAGCATCGGCTGGTGCGCCTCGGCCTCGGCTTCGGAGAGCTGGGCGAACGCGGCGATGATGATCAGGTCGCCCGGCTGCGCACGGTGCGCGGCACTGCCGTTCACCGAGATGATGCCCGAGCCGGCCTCGGCCTTCAGCGCGTAGGTCACGAAGCGCTTGCCGTTGTTGATGTTCCACGCGTGGATCTGTTCGTACTCGCGGATGCCCGACGCTTCGAGCAGCAGGCTGTCGATGGCGATCGAGCCTTCGTAATGAAGCTCGGCGTGGGTCACCGTGGCGCGGTGGATCTTGGCCTTGAGCATATTCAGGTGCATGACATCAGGTTCCGGCAGGTACGGCCTGCGAAGCCGCCAATTATCGAACCGCCGGCGGTGCGCTGCAACACGGGCGGGTACGCGGCTTTAGATGGTGCCGTTCAGTCGAACAGCAAGTTGTCGATGAGCCGCGTCTGGCCCAATCGCGCGGCGATGAGGCCCACCAGCGCGCTGCGCTCACCCACGACGGGAGGCATCAGGTCTTCAGCGCGACGGATCGCCACGTAGTCGGGCACGAATCCTGCGCGCTCCAGCTGCGCGCCGGCCGCCTGCTCCACCACCGCGACCGCGTGTCCCTTGGCGATCAGCGTGCGCATCTGCACCAGCGTGGCGTGAATGCGCGGCGCCAGCGCCCGCTCCTCGGCCGAGAGGTACTGGTTGCGCGAACTCAGGGCGAGACCGTCGTCGGCGCGCTGGGTCGGCGCGCCGATCACCTTCACCGGCAGGCTCAGGTCGCGCACCATCCGTTCGATCACCTTGAGCTGCTGAAAGTCCTTCTGCCCGAACACGGCCAGATCCGGCTGCACCAGGTTGAACAGCTTGCACACCACGGTGGCCACACCGTCGAAGTGGCCCGGCCGGTGCGCTCCTTCCAGCGTCTCGGTGATCTGCGGCACGCGCAGGCTCACCGTGTGAGCCGGACCATACGGATACATCGTGGCCACGTCGGGCGCGAACAGCAGGTCGCAATCGTGCTCGGCCAGCCCGGCCTGATCCTGCGCCAGTGTGCGCGGATAACGGTCGAAATCCTCGTTCGGACCGAACTGGGTGGGATTGACGAATACGCTGGCCACCACTCGATCGGCACGCATCCGCGCGAGCCGGATCAGCGAGAAGTGGCCGGCGTGGAGGTTGCCCATGGTGGGCACAAAACCCACGGTCTGCCCGGCCGCGCGCCAGCCGCGAACGGCGGCGCGCAGGGAGCCGGCATCTTGCACGGTCTGCATCGAAGAAACCTCAGTTGAAGCAGTGTTCGGGCGCAGGAAAAACGCCCCGCCGGACTTCATCGGCGAAGGCGCCAATGGCCGCCGCCACCGAATCGTGTCCCAGCAGGAAATCCTTGCTGAATTTCGGCCGCTTGCCCGGCGTGACGCCGAGCAGGTCGTGCAGCACCAGCACCTGGCCATCGCAGTGCGGACCGGCGCCGATGCCGACCGTCGGGATGGACACTCCCTCGGTGATGCGCTGGGCCAGCGTGGTGGGCATACCTTCCAACACGATCAGGTCGGCACCGGCGGCCTCGACCGCTCGAGCCTCGGCCAGTACGCGATCGGCAGCCTCCTGCTCACGTCCCTGGATGCGGAAGCCGCCGAACTTGTGCACCGACTGCGGCGTCAGTCCCAGGTGCGCGCACACCGGAATGGCTCGCGCGACCAGTGCGCCGATCGCCTCCAGCACATGGGGCGCGGCGCCTTCGATCTTGACCATCGCCGCACCCGCTTCGCCAACCAGACGCGCGCCGGCTTCCAGCGTGTGGGCCGTGTCGCGATCGCTCATGAACGGCAGATCGGCCACCAGCAGCGTCGAGCGCAGGCCGCGGGCGACCGCGGCGGTGTGATAGACCATGTGATCGAGCGTCACCGGCAGCGTGCTGGCATGTCCCTGCACCACCATGCCGAGCGAGTCGCCGACCAGCGCCACGTCCACGCCAGCGCTTTCCAGCTGAAAGGCGAAGCTGGCGTCGTACGCGGTCAACATGACGATGCGTCGCCCCTCGGCCTTCATCGCTCGCAGGCCCGGAACGGTCACCGGCTTGCGGTCGGGGGTACTGGCGTTGTGCACGTACACGAGGCGATCCTGGGTTCGAGCGGGCCGCACATCATAAACCCTCGCCGCCGCAGTGCAGCAGAAGGGTGCGAATCAGGGCAGCACGGTGCAACCGGTGTAATCGACCCGCTGCAGCAATTGCGCCACCGTCCCCTGCCCCGGTACCTCCAGTTGCGGCGCAACGTCGGCCAGCGGCGCAAGGACGAAGGCGCGTTCGTGAATGCGCGGATGCGGCAGCGTCAGGCGCGGATCGTCCAGCGTGACGCCGTCCATGTGCAGCAGGTCCAGATCGAGCGTGCGGGGGCCCCAGCGTCGGCCGTCGCGCTCGCGGCCGGCAGCGGCCTCGATCGCCATCAGCGCGTCGAGCAGTTCGTGCGGGGACAGGGCGGTGCGCAACCGAGCCACCGCATTGATGAAATCCGGCTGGTCATGCACGCCCCACGGCGGCGTGCGGTAGAAGCGCGAGCAGGCCGCCACTTCAGTCCCCGGCAGCCGGCCGAGGTCGGTCACGGCCTGCCGGAGCGTCTGCAGCGAATGGCCCAGATTGCTGCCCAGCGCCACGTAGGCATCGCGAGCAGGCGTCGGCGCACTCACGCCGAGCCGGACTTGCCGGATGGCTTGCGCCGACGGCGACGCTTGCGCGGTGGCCGGCCAGCCGCCGCGGCGGCTGGCACGTCCGGCGCGCCGCCGCCGCCACTGGCCGGGAGCGCGGCGGCCAGCACGTCCTGCGGCAGTTGCTGCGCATGCGCCCACCACTGGCCGAGTTCGCGGATCGCCGGCGACTCGTCGGCGCGCAGAAGCAGGAAGTCGAAGGCCGCTCGAAAGCGCGGCTGCGCAAGCAGGCGGAACACCCGCTTGCGCTGGATCTGCTCGAAGCGCGGCTGCAGCGACCAGATCTCTTCCATTGTGAAGGTGAACCGCCGCGGGATCGCCACGCGCTGGCACTGTTCACCCACCACATGCGCCGCAGCGTGCGCCCATGCTTCGGACATATCCATGCCCTGCGCGATCCAACCGTGCGCGTGATCGCGCACCTCACCCCACAACAGCACGGCAAAGAGGAAAGCCGGGGTCACCGACTTGCCCTCGATCACCCGCGCATCGGTATTGGCCAGCCCCTGCTCCACCAGCGAACGCAAGGCTTGGTCGCCGCGCTCCAGCGCCCGCGCGGTGGAAGGAAACAGGAACTTCAGCAGCCCGCACTGTTCGAGCATGCGGAAGCTCTTCAAGCCGTGGCCGCTGAGGAACAGCTTGAGCGACTCGTCGAACAGGCGCGCCGGCGCCGCTTCGGTCAGCAGCGGGCCGAGCGTTTCGAATGGGGCCGCAGCCGGGGCATCGATGCGGAACTCCAGCTTCGCCGCCAGGCGCGCGGCACGCAACATGCGCACTGGATCCTCGCGATAGCGGGTCACCGGGTCGCCAATCAGGCGCAGCACGCGATCTTCCACGTCCTGCATGCCGCCAACGTAATCGCGCACCGAGAAATCGCTGATGTCGTAGTAGAGCGCGTTGACGCGGAAATCGCGGCGCACGGCATCTTCTTCGATCGTGCCCCACACGTTGTCGCGCACGATGCGGCCGTCGACGATGTGGCGATCGCCCTCGCCATCTTCCTCGCCGGTGCCGCGGAAGGTGGCCACCTCGATGATCTCGGGGCCGAACACCACGTGCGCCAGGCGGAAGCGACGACCGATCAACCGGCAGTTGCGGAAGAGCTTCTTGACCTCGTCCGGCGTGGCATTGGTGGCCACGTCGAAGTCCTTCGGGTGGCCGCCGAGCAGGAGGTCGCGGACCGCACCACCAACGAGATAGGCGTCGAAGCCGGCCTCGTTGAGGCGGTACAGCACCCGGAGCGCAGCCTTGCTGATGTTCTTGCGGGAAATCGCGTGCTGGTCGCGCGGAATGATCCGCAGCGCAGGCGCGTCATCGTTCCCAGTCTGGAAGTTCAAGCGGTAAGAATCCCTGCCGATCGGAGAATCCCGGAAGCCTAGCGCACGAGCCGATGCAAGAGCATCCCGCCGGGGGGTGCGACACGCCGGTGTGCCGCCGGGGCGACGCGCGAAAAAAGCGGCGCACTGGAACGATAAAGGCATTGCCGGGCGAAACAATTTCGTTATACTAGCGCGCTCTGAAACAGAACGCTCCCTTCGTCTAGTGGTCTAGGACACCGCCCTCTCAAGGCGGGAACACGAGTTCGAACCTCGTAGGGAGCGCCAATTCAGTCCGGCTCAGCCGCCGGACATCTCGACAGGCCCTCGGCAGCATGACCTTTGTCGTCACCGACAACTGCATCAAGTGCAAGTACACCGATTGCGTCGAAGTCTGCCCTGTCGATGCCTTCCATGAAGGTCCCAACTTTCTCGTGATCGACCCGGACGAGTGCATCGACTGCACCTTGTGCGAGCCGGAGTGCCCGATCAACGCGATCTACCCCGAAGACGACGTGCCGGCCGGGCAGGAGAAGTTTGTCCCGCTCAACGCCGAACTCGCCAAGGCGTGGCCGGTCATCACCGAGCGCAAGGATCCGCCCGACGACGCCAAGGCGTGGGAAGGCAAGCCGGACAAGATCGACCTGCTCGAGCGCTGATCGCCAACCGCGTCGTCAACCGTCATGCAAGTCATCGCATCCATCAACAAAAACGCCGCCCTTGGGGCGGCGTTTTTGTTTGCGTGCATGACGCGCTGCGGATCAGTTCCCCAGCTTGGCCTTCAGGCCGTCGACCAGCTTGGCCACGCCGGCCGCCTCGCCCTGGGCGCGCACTTCGCTGCCGCTCTGCCCGCTCGGCCCGATTGACACGCTGATCTCATGCGGGGTCGCGCGCGAGGCATCGCCCTTGCCGCGGCCGAACATGCGCCCGAAGAAGCCGGGCTTCTTGCCGACCTGCGCGGCGGCCATCACGGTCACCGCATAGGTGTGCGCGGCATCGTCGCGCGCGGTGACCTGGCCGATCTCGCCCTGCGCCAGTGCATCGCCCACCCGCTTGTACGCGGCATCAACACTGTCGCTGAGCACGAAGCCGTCGGTGATCGTGGCGGCGGCGCCCGGGGCGGCCGCCGTCGCACCGTTGGCGGTCGGCTGGTTGGCACCCGGCGGCGGGATCACCAGCGCCTCGCTGGCCGGCGGCGTGTCCAGGCCCGGCGGGATCTCCAGCGGAGCTTCCTGCTTGGCTGTGTCCCACGACTTGTGCGAGCGGAACATGCCGCAGCCCGACAGCATGAGACCGGAGAGAACCAGGGCCGGCAGGGCCACAGCGAGCGACGTTTTCTTCATGTAATTGGATTTCCGTGGGAGAGTCATGTCGCCCGCCTCAGGCGGCGACAGCCAATGGAACAAGACGGGCCAGTACCCGGTGAATCTCTTGGCGCACCGCGCCTTCGGACAGTTCGACCAACGGCAGACGCGGAACTGCCGTCCCCAAGCCGAGCAGCGGCAGGCCCGCCTTCACCGCGATCGGATTGGGCGCTCCGTTGAGCGCCTCCACCAGCGGCGACAAACGCGCATCGACCTGCTCGGCGACATCCGCCTGGCCAGCCACCGCAGCATCGCACAGTTCGCGGAACATTCCGGGCACCAGGTTGGCGACCACCGAGATGGTTCCGGCAGCCCCGGCCAGCATGGCCTGCCGGGCCGTACCGTCGTCGCCGGAGAGATAGACGAAATCGGCCCGCACAAGTTCCGCCATCGCCCGGATGCGCTCGTCATCGGCACGCGCCTCCTTGATGCCAACGATGCGCGGGTGATCGCGCAGCACCGCGACCGTCTCCGGGAGCATGTCGCAACCGGTGCGCCCGGGCACGTTGTAGAGGATCACCGGCAGATCGCCCTTGTCGGCCACTTCGATGAAGTGCCGACGCAGGCCCTCCTGGGTGGGACGAACGTAATAAGGCGTCACCACCAGCGCCGCATCGGCCCCCAGCTCCGCGGCACGACGGGTCAGCGTCACGGTCTTGGCCGTGCCGGCCTCACCGGTGCCGGCGATCACCGCCACGCGGCCGGCGACGTGCCGCACGGCAAACGCCAGCAGTTGATCGAATTCGGCGTGCTCGAGCATGTGCGCCTCGCCGGTCGATCCGGCTACGACCACCGCCTGCGTACCGCCAGCGATCTGGTAGTCGAGCAGACGCGCAAAGGCATCCAGATCGAGCGCGCCATCGCTGCCGAAGGGCGTGGCCAGGGCACAGATGCTTCCGCGGATGTCCAAGGGACGGATTCCAGCAAAAATCGAGTCGTGCATGTTACTTGCGGGCTCGCGCGACGGGCAAGTAAGCTCGAAAATCCAACGCCTGGAGCGTTCGCGCCAGGCATGTCCCCGCACAGGCAGGTCCGTCTTTGAACCGCACCATTCCGCGCGCCGGCAGCGACCACCAGTTGCTGATCCAGACCCTGTCCTCGGCTGGCAAGAGTCCTCTGCTCACGCTGGCCCGCCGCATCGCCGACGCCGGTTGCAACCTGTCCGACGCCCGCGTCTCCACGATCGGCGCCGACAGCTCGCTGGTGCTCGTTGCCAGCGGCGCCTGGGACGCGCTGGCAAAACTCGAAAATGCGTTGGGCAAGCTGGCGCGCGACGAGGACATGCACTTGGTGCACTACCGCACGCAGCCGCGCGAGCCGGACTCGCGCCTGTTGCCTTATCTGGTGGAAGTGGTCAGCGCCGATCGCCCGGGCATCCTGGTGCGCATCGTGGAGTTCTTCCACCGCAACCGCATCAGCGTCGAACAGCTCAGCTCGATGCGCTACCAGGCGATGCAGACCGGTGCGGAAATGTTCCAGGCGCAGATCACCATCGGCATTCCGTCGGACAGCCATATCGCCACCTTGCGCGACGACTTTCTGGAGCTGTGCGACAGCCTCAACCTCGATGCCATCATGGATCCAGTGAAGTTCTGAGGATCGCGCGGCGCGAGGGCCCTGACAAGGGCTTTCATTCGCCGCCAGACGCGCTAGTCTCTGGGCCGGGACGTTTGTGAGGCCGGCCATGCAGTCAGGGCACCTTTCGTGGAACCAGCGCCGCTGCCGCGGCTTCGCCCCGACCGCCACCCATGCTGCTCCCTTCGCCGCCCACGTCGCGGCACCACTCCTTCCACCCCTCAACCATGCGACGCCCGCGCGGCGCCGCAGGAGACCCCATGCCTGAGATCGGCAAGAAGATTCCCGCCCTGAAAGGGCGCACCGGCGACGACACCGAGCTGAAGCTGTCCGACTACAAGGGTCGCTGGGTAGTGATCTACTTCTACCCAAAGGACAGCACGCCGGGCTGCACCACCGAAGCGCAACAGTTTCGCGACCTCCATCCCGCCTTCCACAAGCGCAACGCCGAGGTCATCGGCGTGTCACGCGACTCGATCCGTTCGCATGCCAACTTCGCCACCAAGCAGGGCCTGCCCTTTCCACTCATATCGGACACCGATGAGGCCTGGTGCAAGGCGTTCGACGTGATCCACGAAAAGGTGCTGTATGGCAAGAAGCACATGGGGATCGTGCGCAGCACCTTCCTGGTGGACCCGGACGGCCGCCTGGCCGCGCAATGGCGCGGGGTGAAGGTGACCGGTCATGCGCAGGCCGTGCTCGATGCCATCGCCGCGGCCTGAGCTCCCCTTTTCGATCGCGCGTCGGCGCCACGCGCGCGCTCGGAAGTCTTGCCGCGTGATGCGGCAGCCCGTGGCGCGGATTTCGTCCCTCCTCTCCATTTCGCCCAGCGAGGTTTCTTCCGCATGACCGGAAGCAAGCGCATCTACGTGCTCGATACCAACGTGCTGTTGCACGACCCGACGTCGCTGTTCCGCTTCGAGGAGCACGACGTCTTCATCCCCATGACCGTGCTGGAAGAGCTGGACGAAAAGAAGAAAGGCGCCTCCGAGGTGTCCCGCAACGGGCGCCAGGTGAGCCGTTTCCTCAACGAACTGATCGAGCGCGGCAATGGCCACGGCATCAAGGACGGCCTGTCGCTGGACAACCCGCAGGGGGTCAATCTCAAACGCGGCGCCGAGACCGGCCGCCTGTACTTCCAGCAGCGCGCCACCAGCAATCACGGCAAGGCGGACAACCTGATCCTCGCCGCGGTCATCGAGCTGCGCGAGCAGCAGCCCGATCGCGCGGTGATCCTGGTCAGCAAGGACATCAACCTGCGCATCAAGGCCAGCATCTACGGCATCGACGCGGAGGATTACGAAAACGACAAGGCGTTGGACGATTTCGCCCTGCTCTACACCGGCTCCACCGAGCTGCCGGAAGATTTCTGGGAGCGCCACAACGAGGTGGAGTCGTGGAACGAGCGCGGTCGCACCTACTACCGGGTCGACCGCAACGAGGGCGAGGACTGGTACGCGAACCAGTGCCTGTTCCTGCCCGGCGAGGAGAGCGTGGAGCTGCGGGTGGTGTCGGTGGATGAAGAGCAGGCCACGCTGGTACTGCTGGACGACCACAGCCATCCCAACCACAGCGTGTGGGGCATCGCCGCACGCAACCGCGAGCAGAACTTTGCGCTCAACGTGCTGATGGACCCAGACGTCGACTTCGTCACCCTGCTGGGCACCGCCGGCACCGGCAAGACCCTGCTGGCGCTGGCGGCGGGCTTGGCCCAGGTGATGGACCAGCAGCGCTACCGCGAGATCATCATGACCCGCGCTACGGTCTCGGTCGGCGAAGACATAGGCTTCCTGCCCGGCACAGAGGAAGAAAAGATGACGCCCTGGATGGGTGCGCTCACCGACAATCTCGAAGTGCTCGCCAACCCCGAGGAAGGCGGCAGCTGGGGGCGCCAGGCGACCAACGACCTGCTCGCCTCGCGCATCAAGATCCGCTCGCTCAACTTCATGCGCGGGCGCACCTTCCTGTCGCGTTACCTGATCATCGACGAGGCGCAAAACCTGACGCCCAAGCAGATGAAGACGTTGATCACCCGCGCAGGCCCCGGCACCAAGATCGTGTGCCTCGGCAACGTCGAACAAATCGACACGCCGTATTTGACCGAGACGACCTCGGGTCTTACCTACGCGGTGGACCGCTTCAAACAATGGCCGCACGCTGCGCATGTCACCCTTCGCCGCGGCGAACGTTCGCGGCTGGCGGATTTTGCTTCCGAGGCCTTGTGAAATTACCGGGACCCGGGACCCGGGACTCGGGACTCGGGAGGGCCTAACACTTTCGTCATTCCAGGGCCGCCGCAGCCTTATCGCGGTGGAACCCGACTGCGAAGGCGGATGCCGTAGCGAACATCGGCGGAGCCGATGGCCCGAAGGGCGAGCCACATGGATGTGGTGAGTAGGCGAGCGAAATCCTCGCGAAAGCGTTGCGTCCTTGCTTGCAGGGCAAAATGGACCCAGGCCTGCGCCGGGATGATGGTTGCAAACGGATAAGGCGTCGCCGCAAGTTTTCCCATCACCCTAGCCCTCTCCCGCAAGCGGGAGAGGGAACTTACAGCGCCGTCAGGTTGGCGTACGCCGCGACGAGCCACTTCGGCCCCGCGTCCGCGAAATTCACCTG
>NZ_JBQCCF010000061.1:0-11120 GCF_051962475.1 Dyella sp. | reverse complement strand
ACGGAAGGACCCCGATCCGGCGCGATGAACTGGGCCTTGGATCGCGCACCGCGCCTACCCCCACGCGCGCGAGCGGGCTCCTACGGTGGCTCCGGTTGGGCGGGGGGTCGGGGCAGCCAGAGCGTCGCCACGGCGCCGGGCGTATCGGTGCGGGCCAGCAGGCTGACGCCGCCCTCGTGGGCCTCGGCCACCTGACGCGCCAGCGCCAGGCCGATGCCCGAGCCGCCCGGCTTGGTGGTGAAGAACGGCACGAACAGGTTGTCGCTGACCGGCGGCCCTTCGCCCTCGTCGAGCACCTCGATCACCACGCGGTCCGGTTCCACGCGCCAGCGCAGCAGCACCTCGCCTTCGACTGGCAGGCTCGCTTCCACGGCGTTGCGCACCAGGTTGATCAACGCCTGCTCCAGCTGGTCGGCGTCCACGTTCACCGTCACCGTCGGGCCGGGCGCCAGCTGCACCGGCCGGCGTGCATCCAGGCGCGCCACCTTGTCCAGCAGCGCCGGCAAGGCCACCGCCGCCGGCCGCGGCGGTGGCAGCCGGGTGAGCTGGCTGTAGCTGGCGAGGAACCGCGACAGCGCGCCGGCGCGATGGCCGATCAGCTCGAGTCCGCCGCGAAAGTCCTCGCGCCAGTCCTCCGGCAGCGGCTCGCGCAGGGCCAGGCTGGCGAGGGTGCCGGCCATCGACTGGATCGGCGCCAGCGAGTTGTTCACCTCGTGCCCGAGCACGCGCAGCAGGCGTTGCCAGGCTTGCCGCTCTTCCTCACGCAGCACCCGCCCCACATCGTTGATCACCAGCAGGCGACCGCTGCGCCCATCGGTGCGCAGCGGCGCATGACGGATCTCGAACCGGCCGCTGCGACCGCTGAAGCGATGGTTCACCAGCTGACCGGAGGACAGGTCCAGCAGCGGCTGCAGACCCAGATCGTGGGCGAGACGGCCAAACAGCTGGTGGCGCTCGGCCTGCAGCAGCCGCTGCGCCGCGGGGTTGAGCAGACGCAGGCGCGCATCCTGGTCGAACACCAGCACGGCGTTGTCCAGCGCCGCCAGGGTCTTGCCGAGCAGGTAGGAGGATTCCTCGAACTGCAGCCGCTCCTGCTGCAGCCGTTCGGCCAGCGCGTTGATGTCGTAGACCAGGTCGTCCAGCGCGCCGCCGGCGGTGCCGCGCAGGCTGTAGTCGCCCAGGCGCAGCGCATCGAGCAGGCTCGACAGCGTGTGCAGTGGGTAGACCAGGCGGCGGCACTGCCAGCGGATCAGCAGCGCGGTGGCGACTGATGCGGCGAGCACCAGCCAGATGCCTATGGCGTGCACAGCGGCGTGACCGCTGAGCAGGAGTGCAGCAACGATCAGCCCGGGTGCAGCGATAACGGCGCTGCCGTCGAGAATGCGCCGCTCGTAGGCCGGCAGCCGCGCCGACCCCGGCCGTGCCGATGGCGTCGGCGATGGCTCAGGCGTCGCCATCGTCGGCGTCCGCCGGATCGCGCAGGCCGTGTTTCTCCAGCCGCCGATACAGCGCCTGGCGGGTGATGCCGAGCGCGTCGGCGGCGCGCAGCAGGTTGCCGTCGAAGCGATCGAGCGCGCGGCGCACCAGCCAGCCCTCGGCCTGCTCCAGCGTCATCTGCTCGAAGCCGCCGTCGGTCGACTCGGTGCGGCCAAAAGCCAGCGCCGCGGCGCCGACCTCGTCGTACTCGGCGAGCAAGGCGGCGCGCTCCATCAGGTGGCCGAGTTCGCGTACGTTGCCCGGCCAGGCGTAGGCCAACAGCGCGCGTTCGGCCGAGGGCGCCAGTCGCAGGCCGGCGCGACCATAGCGCTGCGCGCTGCGCGCCAGTGCGGCGCGGGCCAGCGGCACGATGTCGTCGCTGCGCTCGCGCAGCGGCGGCAGCACGATCTCCAGCGTGTTGAGCCGGTACAGCAGATCGCGACGGAAGCGCCCGGCCGCCACGTCGGCAGCGAGGTCGGCATTGGTGGCCGACACCAGCCGCACGTCGGTGCGCTGGGTGCGCGAGGAACCCAGCCGCTCGAACTCGCCGTCCTCCAGTACGCGCAGCAGCTTGGGCTGTTGCGAGGCCGGCACGTTGCCGACCTCGTCGAGGAACAGCGTGCCGCCGTCGGCCAGCTCGAAGCGACCGATGCGCTCGCTCTTGGCGTCGGTGAACGCGCCACGCACGTGGCCGAACATCTCCGACTCGAACACTGTCTCGGCGATACCGCCCATGTTGACCTTCACGAACGGCTGCGCCGCGCGCCCCGACAGCGCGTGGATGCGCTGCGCGATCACGCCTTTGCCGGTGCCGTTCTCGCCGAGCACCAGCACGTTCGCGTCACTCGGCGCGACCCGCGCCACCAGCGCCAGCACTCGTTGCATCGCCGGCGACTCGGCGATGAATTCGGCATCGCCCTCTTCGCGCAACAGCGCGTTCTCCGCCTCCAGCCGGCGCTGCCGCCGCGCGCTGCGCGCCAGCGCCATCTGTGCACGCAGCACGCCGAGGAGGCGTGTGTTGTCCCAGGGCTTCTCGATGAAGTCAGCGGCGCCGCGGCGCATCGCTTCCACCGCCAACGGCACGTTGCCCCAGGCGGTCATCACCACCACCGGCAGTTCCGGATCGAGCTGGCGCAGCTTTTCCAGCAGCTCCAGCCCCTCGGCACCGGAGGTGGTGTCGCGGGTGTAGTTGAGGTCGACCAGGGCGACATCGAACGTGCGCCGGCGCGCTTCGTCCAGCGCGCCGACGGGGCCGTCCACGCCGGTGCTCGCGACACCCTCGGACTTCAGCAGCAGTCGCAGCGCCTCACGCACGTCGGCCTGGTCGTCGGCCAGCAATACTGTCGGATTCGATTCACGTGCCACGCCGTCTTCCATCCCGTCAGTGTAATGGTCACTCGTAGCGCAGGGCGACGGCGGGGGCGACGCGCAGCGCGCGCAGCAGCGGCACCAGCGAGGCCAGGACCGACACGCCCGCCACCAGCAGGAAGACGGTTACGAAAACTGCCGGGTCATGGGCTTGTGTGTGCAGGCCCGGGTCGGCCAGCACGTTCGACCACGGTATCGACAGCAGCAGGCCGATCCCCAGTCCGGTTCCGAGCTGCCACACCAGTTGCCGCCCGGAATCACCGAGGATCGCCGCATGCCCGGCGCCGATCGCGCGGCGGATGCCGATCTCGCGCGTGCGCTGCGCCACCGAAAACGCCAGCACGCCATACAGACCTGCGCCTGCCAGCAGCAGGGCGACCAAGCCCAGAGCACCGAACACGCTGGTGAGCACGGTGAGATACACGCGTCCCTTCGCCACCGCTTCGGCCTGGCTGCGCACATCGTAGACCGCCGCCTGCGGATCGACCGCGCGCACCGCGTCAGCCAGGGGTCGCTCGAGGCGCCGAGCATCGGCATGCGCGCGCAGCGCCAGCCCCACGTCATGCAGAGGACGCTGGCCCACTGCCTGGTCCAGCGGCAGCAGCAGCCCCGGCAGAGATCTTTCCAGCAGGCCGTCCAGCTGCAGCGGCTCGATCACCCCGATCACCGTCAGTTGCCGCGCCTGCTTCCGGCCGGGCCAGAGCACCAGTGTGCGACCCAGCGCATCGCCGTGCGGCCACATCGCCGCGGCCATCTTGGCGTCGACCACCGCCACCGGCGCGCTGTCCATGCGGTCACGCGCATCGAAGAACCGACCCTCGCGCAGGCGTACGCCGTAGGTCGCGAGGAAGTGCGGATCGATGAGGCCCATCTGCGCCCGCGGCCAGCCCTCTGTCGGCTCGGGCTGCCCCGGCAGCGAGATCGATTCGTGGCTGCCGAGCACCGCACCGGGCACGGTGTCCGATGCCGTGGCATCGACCACATCGGCCTGCTGGTGCAGATGCTCGACCACCGCATCGAAAAAGCGAATCCGCTGCGCATCGTCCGTATACGCCGCAGGCGGCAACAGCACGTTGGCGGTGAGCACCTGCGTGCCGTACGACGCACCCGCCACCGGCTGCGACAATACGCTGTCCACTGCACGCACGAACGTTCCCGCCCCCACCAGCAGCACCACGGTGAGCGCGATCTCCGCGATCACCATGACCCTGGCCATGCGCGCGAAACCACCACCCGAGCCCTTGGCACCGTCGCGCAGCGCATCCTGCAGATCAGGGCGCGAAGCGCGCCATGCGGGAATCACACCGGCCAGCAGCGTGCTGAGCAATGCAGCCAGCAGCGCCGCCGCCAGCACGCGGGCGTCAACGCTGAAGTTATACACGGGCATCCCGTCCGGAGACTGCGCGAAGACGATCGCCATGAACCAGCGGTTGCCCGCGTGCACGATGGGCAGGGCCACGGCCAGCGAGGCCAGACTCAGCAACAGGCTTTCCGCCAGCGCGCTGCACATCAGACGCGCGCGGCTGCCGCCCAGCGCGCTGCGCAACGCCAGTTCATGGCGTCGCTGCAGCGCCTGCACCAGTTGCAGATTGGCCACGTTGACGCACGCCAGCAGCAGCACCAGCACGGCGGCACCGAACATCAGCCACACCCAGCGGCGCATGTCCTCGGGCACGAAGCCGTATTTCCACGGCTTGATGGTGACCCCGCGCATGCGCGTGCCCGCCGGCATCGCCGCCTGGAGCCGTGCGTTCCACGCGTCCAGTTCGGCTCGCGCCTGGGCCAGCTGGACACCCGGCGCCAGGCGTGCCACGCCCCAGACATTCCTATGCTCGCCCGGGCGCAGCGTCATCGGCATCCACACCTGGTTGTCGGTGACCGGCAGGCGCGTCATGCGCCCGGGCACCACGCCCACTACCGTGGCCCAGGCGCCATCGACCCGGATGGCACGGCCGACGATGTGCGGATCGGCATGGAAGCCGCGCCGCCACAGGGATTCACCCAGCATCACCACCTGTGGCGCACCGGGCATTTCGTCCGACGGCTGGAGCACACGGCCCAGCAATGGCTCGATACCGAGCAGGGACATCATCGAGGCGGTCATGCGGCTGCCCACCTGATAGGTCCCGCCCTGGCCCTGGTCCACGCTCACACCGGTGCCCAGGTACGCACCCATCGCATCGACGTTCTGCATGCCCCCGCGCAGAGCCAAGTAGTCTGCGCTGTCGATCGTCTCGATGCCGTTGTCGTGGAACGATGGCGCGCCTACCGCCATGAGCCGATCCGGCTGCGGCATCGGCAGCGGCTCGATGATCAGCGTGTTGACCAGCGAGAACAGGAACAAGGTCACGCCCAGCCCGACGCCCAGCACCGCCACCGACAACAGCGCATAACCGGGCCGCTTGAGCAGCCGTCGCAAGGCTCCACGGAACTCCTGCACGACCATCATCACTCTCCCCTCAATGCGCGCATTGGCTGTACCCGCGACGCGCGCAACGCGGGAAGCAGGCAGGCCAGCAGGCCGGCCGCCAACAGCACGATAGCCACCCCCACCAGCGTCCAGGGGTCGAGGGCGCGATCATTCCCCAACGTGTCGAACATCAGCTTGCGCAGTAATCGCGATGCAGCCAGCGTCAGCACGAGGCCGATGCCCAGGCCGATGACTACCTGCATCGCGCCGCTGCGCAGCACCCAGGCGAGCAGCTTCGTCGAGGAAGATCCCAGCGCCATGCGCACGCCGATCTCGCGTTCGCGCGCGGCGACCCATACCGCCATCACGGCGTACAGGCCTGCACTGGCGAGCACCAGGGCGAGTACGGCGAACACGCCGATCAGGAGCAGATCCAGTCGTGCGTCGGCCGTGGTGCTCTCGACGATGGACGTCAGCGTGCGCAGGTTGGCGGTCGGCTGCGTCGGAGCTACCCGCGCCACTGCTTCACGCATGGCTGCGCGATAGCTCAGTGCGTCGCCCCGTACGCGAATAGCGAAGCGCAGCGGCTCGAAGCTACGCACCAGCTCGATCAACTTGCCCGGCGTTTGTGCCAAAGGCAGGTAGACGATGGGCGGCTGTGGCCCCAGCGGTCCGTACTGACTGGTGTTTTCCACCACGCCGACGATACGCGCTTCGACCATATCCGGGCCGGAGAGGATGTCGATGAGTTTTCCCAGGGGACGACCACCGTAGACGTGATCGGCCAATTCACTGTTGATGATGGCCACCGTTTCGCCACCGCGCGTGTCATGCGCGTCGAACGCCCGCCCTTGCCGCAACGCAATGCCGAACGTCGCGAAGAAGTCCGGACTGATGGCGCGGAACTGCATCGAGGAGGGCTCCTCCCCCGGCGCATGAGCCGGCAGATTCAACTGCTGGCCTACCGGCAGGTTGGTGCCGGCCATCGCGCTCTCCACTCCTGGCTGCGCGCGCAATTGATCGAGCACCTCACGGGTCAGCTGCTGGACACTGGCCGCATCGGGATAAGCCGCTTTCACCGGTGCTAGCTCCATGGTCAGAATGCGCTGATCGGAGAACCCCAGCTGCGCATGGGCCGCGTCGTACAGGGCGTGCAGGAACAGCCCGGCGACGAGAAGCAAGGAGGTCGCCAGCACAACCTGTGTCACCACCAGCACGCGGCCCAGCCGCTGCTCCGCCCGGCCGAGGCCGCTGCGCCCGCCTTCGCGCAAATGGTCCATGTCGACCCACTTGCGGCTGCGCCACACGCCCAGCGCGGCGGCCATCAAGGCCGTACTTACGCCAACGAATAGCGACAGCGATACGATGAAGCCATCCAGCACCGCCGCACGCAGGTCGACCACATCACTGGAGACCACCTCGCGCAACACATGCAGGGAGGCCCACGCCAGCAGCATGCCGACGAGGGACGCGCATACACCAATCAGCAGCGCGTCGGCCAATGTCGGCAACCACTCGCGCCACAGCGATGCGCCCAACGCACGGCGTACGGCGCCATCATGGCTGCGGGCCAGCGAGCGCAGCAGCATGAGATTGCCCAGGTTTACCAGCGCGATCAGCAGCACCAGACAGGCGCTTCCCTGGAACAGCAGCAACGCCCCGCGCGCGCCGTGGTGCATCTGGCTCTGCAAATCGATCGCAACGAAGCGCTGGCGCGATAGCCAGCTCTTCTGCGACGTCGTCAGAGGTGCGGAATCGATCAACGCCCTCGTGCGGGTGTCCACCTGTGCCGACACCGAACCGATCACAACCCCGGGCGCCAGCCGCGCCACGCTCATGTAGTTGGTGCCGTCGTCGTGGCTGCTCGCAGGAAATGCAGTGGGAAGAACCACAGCAATATCGCCGGTCGGATCGAAGATCCTGCCGAGCTGTTCGAAGCCGGCCGGCAACACGCCAACGATGGTGTGTGGCTTCCCTTCAATCGTCAGGCTCTGCCCCAGCACCCGGGGACTGCCGCCGTAGTGGCTCGTCCAGAAGGCATGGCCAAGCATGACCACCAGCGGGCCGCCGGGCCGATCCTCGGCGGCGGTGAAGCCGCGCCCCAGCGCGGGGCGCACCCCCAGCGTCGGTAGCAGGCCATGGTCCACCAGCAAGGTAGGCACCTGCATCGGGCGCCCTTCGATCATCACGTTGGAGGGCGCCATCGACGTCACGATGCCCATCGACTCAACGCCCTGCATCCCCATCAGGTGCTGGTGTAGCTCGGGTGAGGTTGCCGCGCCGTTGTCCGTCATCATGCCCACCGCCACCAGTCGCTGTGCGTTCGGATAAGGCAGCGGCTTGAGCAAGGTGCCCTCGATCAATGCGAACACCGCTGCGCTGGCGCCGATGCCCAACGCCAGCACGCCGGTCGCCAGCAGCAGAAACCCGGGACGCCGCAGGCTGGCACGCCAGGCGCGAAGAATTTCGCTCAACCAGATACTCATGCCTTCGCTCCCTCGGAATGGTTTGGCCGCGCGGCGACGGGCCGGTCGGAGTCGTTGCGCGGATTCACGGGTCGGCCCGCAGGACGCGCATCGGATGCACCCGCGCCGCGCGCACAGCGGGCAGCAGGCATGCGAGCAGGCCTGCCGCCAGCAGCACCACGGACACGCCGAGTAAGACGATCGGATCGAACCCTTCGCTGCGACCGAGCAGACCCATCAGCAGCATCGACAGCCAGCGTGCGGCGAGCAGCGATGTACCGACACCCAGCACGAGACCGGCGACGACCTGCAGCAGGCCGCCACGCAGCACCAGCGCGACCAGCCGCCGCGGCGGCGCGCCGAGCGCCATGCGCACACCCAGCTCGCGCTCGCGCGAGGACACCGCCACTGCCATCACCGCGTACATGCCGGCGGCAGCCAAAACCAGGGCCAGCCCAGCGAACAGGCCGATCAGCCAAAGACTGAGCCGGGCATCGCGCGTGGTCTCCCGCACAATGCTGCCCATCGAGCGCAGGTGAGCAATCGGCTGCCGCGGCGCAACCTCGGTGACCGCCGCGCGGACGGCCGCCTGCCAGTTCGCCGCGTCGCCCTGGCCGCGCACGGCGAAACGCAATGGCTCGAAGCTGCGGAACACCGTCATCAACGGCTCGGGCACCTGCGCCAGCGGCACGTACAACACCTCCTCCTGCGGATGCAGCGGACCGTCCTGGTAGGTGTCGCCGACCACGCCAACGATGCGCAGGGTCCAGCGTGAGTTTCCACTGCCCTCGACCTGCATCCGTTTCCCCAGGGCGTGGCCTCCGTCGATCTGCTGCGCCAGGTTGCGGCTGACCACGGCGACCAGCTCGTTGCCGCGCATGTCGTCGCGGGTGAAGGTGCGCCCTTCGTGCAGCGGAATGGAAAACAGCGCGAAGAAGCCGGGGTCGACCCCGTGGTACTGCACATTTGCCTGCGAGCCGTCCGGCAGGTCGACGTTGGTGTTGAGCTGCCCAAAGACGCCGACGCTGCTGGGCAGGTTGGTCGTCACGGCGGCATCGGTGATCGCGGGGATCTCGCGCAACCGGCGCACCACTTGCTGCGCCAGCGTCTCCACCGCCGCCGCATTCGCATAGTCCGCCTTCACCGGCGCCAGTTCAAAGGTGAGGATGCTGCCACCGGCAAAGCGCAGCGGCAGCCGCGACGCGTCGTACAGCGCATGCATGAACAGGCCGGCCGCGCACTGCAGCACGGCCGCCAGCATCACTTGCGCCACCACCAGGGTGCGGCCGAGCCGGCCGCTGCGCATGCCGATGCTGCTGCGTCCGCCTTCGCGCAGGTCCTCCAGCGCGCCTCTGCGCCGGCTGCGCCATACCGCGAACAACGCGGCGAGCGATGCACCGGCCAGGCCGACGGAGAGGGCCAGCAGACAGGCTGCGGCGCCCATCCGCACTCCGCCGTCCGGCAGCCATTCCGCTGGGATGAACTTCTGGAACGACGTCAGCCCCGCCGCTGCGAGCAGCAGGCCCAACAGGGTGCCGCATCCGCCAACGAGCAGTCCCTCGCTCAGCGCCGGCAGCACCAGTCGCAGCAGCGGCGCACCCAGCGCGCTGCGCACGGCGGCATCGTGGCTGCGCGACAGCGTGCGCAGCAGCATCAGGTTGGTCAGATTCACCAACGCGATCAGCAGCACGAAGCCGCCGCTGGCCAGGAAGAGCATCAGGATGGCGTGTGCGCCTTTATGCTTCCAGGAAGCGAAATCCTCCGCGCCGTAGCGGTTCCCTGGGGCGTCCGCATCGCCCATCGTCCGATACATCGCCTTGAGCCGTGCATCGATCTGCGCCGATGCCGCCGCCACGCCGGTGCCGGCGGCGAGGCGCGCGACGCCGAAGTAGTTGGCCGCGTCCTCTCGGCTGTCGGCCGGCAACGCCAGCGGCAACACCACGTCGTCCGCACCCACCACCGCGTGGAAAGCAAGCGGCAGCACGCCGACGATGGTGTGCGGGACGCTTTCGATCGACAGGCGCTGCCCGATCACCCGGGGGTCTTTGCCGTAGTGACGTTGCCAGTAGCCATAGCCGAGGAGCACCGCCGGCGCGCCGTCAGGGCGATCCTCGTCCGCGTTGAAGTTGCGGCCGAGCACCGGCGAAAGGCCCAGCGAGGGCAGCAGCCCGCGATCGGCATAGACCGCCGGCACCTGCTCCGCCGCGCCCGTCTCGGTGACGTTCGCCGCCACGTCGGTCTGGAACAGCCCGAGCGAGCGTAGACCGTCCAGCGATGTCAGGTGGCGATACTGCAGCGGCGACATGAAGCGCACCTCACCGCCGCGCATCCGGCCGATCGCCACGACCTGCGCTGGCTGCGGCAGCGGCAACGGACGCAGCAGGATGGTGTCGATCAGGGCGAACACCGCCACGCTGGCACCGATACCGAGTGCGAGCACCCCGCTGGCCAGCAGCAAGAAGCCCGGCCGGCGCAGGCTGGCGCGCCAGGCGCGCCAGATCTCGGCCAGCCAGATGTTCATGCATCCACTCCCACGCGCGGGCCGATCAGCGCATCCAGCCGCGCCTCGTCTTCGCGGCGCAGGCGCTCGAAGGTGTCTTCGTCGACCACGCGGCCGTCGAACAGGCGGATCTTGCGCTGGGCCAGTTCGGCGTAGCGGGCGTCGTGGGTGACCATGCAGATGGTGGCGCCACCGCGGTGCAGCTCATCGAGCAGGGCCATCACCGCTTCGCCATTGCGCGAATCGAGGTTGCCGGTGGGTTCGTCCGCCAGCAGGATCGCCGGCTTGCCGACCAGCGCGCGCGCCACCGCCACACGCTGCTGCTGGCCGCCGGACAGTTGCGCCGGGTAGTGCCGCATACGGTGCGCCATGCCCACCCGCTCCAGCGCCTCGTGCACGCGCGCGCGCCGCTCGGCGGTGCCGATGCCGCCGCGGTAGGTCAGCGGCAGCTCCACGTTTTCCTGCACGGTGAGGTCGCCGATCAGGTTGAACGCCTGGAAGATGAATCCGATCTCGGCGTTGCGGATGCGCGCCCGCGCGGCGGCATCGAGCTGGGCTACGTCGTGGCCGTTGAGCACGTAGCTGCCGGCGCTGGCGGTGTCGAGCAGGCCGAGGATCGACAGCAGCGTGGTCTTGCCGCAGCCGGAGGGGCCGGAGATTGACACGTACTCGCCGCGATGCACGTCGAAGTGCACGTCGCTGAGCGCGTGGGTTTCCACCTCGTCGGTCTGGAACACCTTGCGGATGCCGTCGAGGGCGATGACGCTGGACGATGGGTTCATCATGATTCCCGTCTGGATGGATGAGTGTGTGAATGCAGGAGCGCGGCACCCGGGGAAGAGTTTGGGTGTTTTTTTGGAACACAAAAAAATAAAACACCCCGCAGGGGGGCAAGACATGA
>NZ_JBQCCF010000060.1:0-24014 GCF_051962475.1 Dyella sp. | reverse complement strand
GTTGGCCGCGTGCACGCGCTTTCCTTCCGGGGAGGTTCCCTCAAAAAACGCGCCGCCACCGCGACGCGCCCACATGGTTTCGCCATAGACGGGAGCGTGCGACACGCCCAGTACCAATTCGCCCGCGTGCATCAGGGCGATCTGGGTGGAGAAATACGGCGTGCCACGCACGAAGCTCTTGGTGCCGTCCAGCGGATCGACCAGCCACAGCAGGCCGTCGCGACTGCCCTCCAGGCCGAACTCCTCGCCGTAGATCGCCGCCTCCGGCAGCGCTGCGGTGAGGATGCGACGGATCGCCAGCTCGGCCTCGCGGTCGGCGATGGTG
Source organism: Dyella sp. (assembly GCF_051962475.1). GTDB lineage: Bacteria > Pseudomonadota > Gammaproteobacteria > Xanthomonadales > Rhodanobacteraceae > Dyella_A. The sequence goes on along the minus strand of NZ_JBQCCF010000060.1, from coordinate 23,689 downwards.
ACCGGGGTGTCGTCGGACTTCAGCTCCACGTCCACGCCCTTGCGCCAGTAATGCAGGATCACCTCGGCGGCGGCTGCGGCGGCCTCGCGGGCAGCGGCCAGGGCGGGGGTGAGATCGACAGGCATCATCGGGAAGCTCCGGCATTCAGGGCGCCCACGCCGGCGCCGCGTTGAAGATGGGTGACACCCTGCGCATCCGGCGGACCCAGACGGGCCAGCCAGCGTTGCAGTGCAGGGTCGTGATCGCGCGCGGACAGACGCGCGTCGAGGCGCCAGCCGATCGGGCTCAGCTGGAGCACGCCAGCCAGCGCCAGGGGGCCGCTGCCGCCGTCGCGCAGATCGGCACGGATCACGCCGTGGCTGCCGCTCAGGTCCGCCAGCAGGTCGCCCAGGGTGACGCCGGCCTGCGGCGTCTGCATGGCTGCGCGCGTCCAGCGCACGCGGCCCGACACGCTGTCGGGCCAGCCCTTGAGCACCTGCATCTGCTGTAGATCCAGCACAAGTTCGCCGCACGGCACGCCCCACGGCGTCGCCGACGGATGCGGCAGCGCGTCCAGCGTCAGGTGCAGCTGCACGCCGCGCCAACTGGCTGTGTCACCGTCACGCGCGACATCACCGTGACCGCGCAGGGCCGGTCCGTCGATGGCCGCGTGCAGGCGTACCTGGCCGAACAGAGCTCGGCGCGACAATTGCCAGTCCAGCCGGCCCAGCACCGTGCCGTCGGCCAGCACCGCCTCGCCTACTCGACCGTCCCACACGCTGCCCGACACCTCGCGCAGCTGCACGCCGCGCAGCCGCGTCTCGACCATCGGCGCAACCCAGCGCGCCGGCGCAAACCACACCAGCAACGCCAGCGTGACCACGACGACGGCAAGGCCCAGCAGCAGTTTCTTCCACCACGTCAACGCACGGACTCCGGCCTGGATCGATCGCGCGGCTTGAGTGCCCGGCGCGAGCCCACGATCATAGCCGGATGACTACGCACGACCGCAGCAACCGCGCACTCGCCCAGCGCGATCTCCGCCACGTCTGGCACCCCTGCACCCAGATGCATGACCACGAGCGCATCCCGATGGTGCCGATCGTGCGCGGCGAGGGCGCCTGGCTGATCGACGCGGACGGGCGCCGCTACCTCGACGGCGTCAGTTCCTGGTGGACCAACCTGTTCGGCCACGCCAACCCGCGCATCGCCGCGGCGCTGGCCGACCAGGCGCAGCAACTGGAGCACGTGATCTTCGCCGGCTTCACCCATGAGCCAGCCATCCAACTGGCCGAGGAACTGGTGCGCATCACCCCGCCCGGGCTGGAGCGGGTGTTCCTTGCCGACAACGGTTCGGCGGCGATCGAAGTGGGGCTGAAGATGAGCTTCCACTACTGGCTCAACCAGGGCCACGGCGAGAAGACCCGCTTCATTGCACTCACCGGCAGCTACCACGGCGAGACGCTGGGCGCGCTCTCGGTGAGCGACGTGGCGCTGTACCGCAAGACCTACGCGCCGCTGCTGCTGACGCCGATCCTGGCGCCCTCGCCGGACACCTACGAAGGCGAGCCGGGGGAGACGCCGCCGCAGATCGCCGCGCGCCGGCTGGGCGAACTGCGCGCGCTGCTGGAGCGCCATGCCCACGAGACCTGCGCGGTGATCGTCGAGCCGCTGGTGCAGTGCGCCGGTGGCATGCGCATGTACCACCCGGATTACCTTGTCGGCCTGCGCGCGCTGTGCGACGAGTTCGACGTGCACTTCATCGCCGACGAGATCGCCGTGGGCTTCGGCCGCACCGGCACGCTGTTCGCCTGCGAACAGGCACATGTGTCGCCCGACTTCCTGTGCCTGTCCAAGGGGCTCACCGCCGGCTTCATGGCGCTGTCGGCGGTGCTCACCACCGAGCGGGTGTACGAGGCGTTCTACGCCGAATACAACGCCGGCAAGGCCTTCCTGCACTCGCATAGCTACACCGGAAACCCGCTGGCCTGCCGGGTGGCGCTGGAGACGCTGGCGATCTTCCGCGAGGAGCCGGTGCTGGAGCGCAACCGCGCGCTGGCCGCCCATCTGGCGGCACGCGTCGCGCCACTGCGCGACCACCCGCATGTCGCCGACGTGCGCCAGACCGGGCTGATCGCCGCGGTCGAGCTGGTGGCCGACAAGGCGACGCGCCTGCCCTTTCCGGCCGGCGAGCGGCGCGGGCTGGAGGTCTATCTGCACGGGCTGGAGCACGGCGCCCTGCTGCGCCCACTGGGCAATATCGTCTACTTCATGCCGCCCTACGTGATCACGACGGACGAACTGGACCATCTCGTGGACACCGCCGTCGCCGGTATCGAACGCGCGCTGCGACAGTAAGCGCGCAGGGCGGCGCGCGGACGCGCTCGGCTATCCTTGGCGTTTCGCAACGCAACGTGCCCGCCATGCGCACCATCCGCATCCACGTCGACCACCCGTCGCTGACCGCCGGCAGCTCGCTCGCCCTGCCCGCGCAGGCCGCCGAGCATGTGGCGCGCGTGCTACGGCTGGGCGCGGGCGATCCGCTGGTGCTGTTCAACGGCGACGGCCACGACTACGCCGCCACCATCACGGAAGCAGGCAAGCGCCAGGTCAGCGTGGCGATCGGCGAGCGCACCGCAGTGACCAGCGAGTCGCCTCTGCGGCTGGTGCTGGCCCAGGCGGTGGCGCGCGGCGAGAAGATGGACCTGATCGTGCAGAAGGCCACCGAGCTGGGCGTGAGCGCCATCGTGCCGCTGCTGACCGAGCGTTCGGAGGTGAAGCTGGACGTCGATCGCGCGGCCAAGCGCCTGGCGCACTGGCAGGCGGTGATCGCCAGCGCCTGCGAGCAGAGCGGCCGGGCCGTGCTGCCCTCGATCGTCGCGCCGCAGCCGCTGGCCACCTGGCTGGATCGGCTCGATGGCGGCGCGCTGCGCCTGGCCCTGCTGCCCGACGGCAGCCGTCGCCCGCGCGAGCTGGCACCGACGCCGGACGGAGCGCTGCTGGTGGTGGGGCCGGAAGGCGGCCTGGGCGAACGTGACGTGGCCGCGCTGCTCGCGCATGGTTTCCAAGGGCTGCAACTGGGGCCGCGCATCCTGCGCACCGAAACGGCGGGGCTGGCGGCACTGGCCGCGCTGCAGGCGCTGCACGGCGACCTGTAACCCCTGCAAACGCAAACGGCGCGCCATCGGGCGCGCCGTTGCAGGGTCCAGCTGGTAACTCAGGCTTCGACGGCGAGCAGGCTGCCGAGCTCGCGCTCGATCATTTCCAGATCGGGAATCACCGCCATGTCGTCGCGCACCAGCACATGCGCGCGCACGCCCGGCGGCAGCGCGGTGCCGTCGTGGGTGGGGATGATCAGCTCGGAGTTGAGCGTGGTCAGGCGCGGGAAACCCTGGGTGAGCACGGCGATGAAGGGCAGCTCCGGATTGCCGCCCAGCGCCTTGAGCACGGCCACGCGCACCGCGAGGTCCGGGTCGCCCTCGCCGGCGCCGGCCAGGCGGGTGAACGACACCAGCGGCACGCGCCAGCCGCGCCAGGCGATACGGCCGAGCAGCCAGTCCGGCGCGCCTTCCACCGGCTCAGGCGTGGGCTGGGTGATCACTTCGGCGACCGTGGCGTTGGGCAGCAGCAGGCGCAGGTCGCCGGCCGGCACCAGCACGCAGCGGATTTCGCGCGGGAGGGGCTGTTCGCTCATCAGTATTCCTCGATCAGGCGCGCGGCGAGTTCCGCCGGCGTGCCGGAAAAGTCGGCCAGGTGTTCGGCCAGCACGCCGCCGACCATGTCGGCGTAGTGCTCACCCGGAGCATCCTCGACCCAGATGCGGCCGCCGCGGTCGTGCACCGCCTGGCAACCGGCCACGGCGTCGTTGGCCTGCCCGGCGAACACGATCGCCAGGGCATCCACACCGAACACGTTGGCCACGGCCGTGAAGCTGGCATCGATCGACGGGCTGCTGGCGGGCGCGTTCTGCGCCGGCTTGATCTCCAGCTTGCCATCGCGGGTGAGGCGCAGCTGGCAATCCGGCGGCACCACCACGATCTCGCCGGAGCGCACGAACTGGCCGTGCGCGGCCGGGCGCACCGGCATCGAGGAGCATCCGGCCAACTCCTGCACCAGCTCTTCCACCGGGCGACCGCCCAGGTGCTGGATGTGCACGATGGTCGCGCGGAACCCCTGTGGAAGCCGGCGCAGGAACTCGGCGACGGAGGCCCGGCTGTCCAGCGTGGCACCGGTCAGCACGACACGGGACAAGCCACCGGCCAGCTCTTCGAGCAGCATTTCGTTGCCGGCGTGCGGATCGTAGGCCTTGGGCGCGATGGCCTCTTCCAGCGACACCAGCTCGAGCGTCATGAACGGTTCGGAAGCCGGCTCGGCGGCATCGGATTCGGGCGCCAGGAAGTCCAGCGCACTGACCTTTTCGATGCCGAACTCGGCGGCCGACGGACGGCTGGGAACAGGCGGCGCGGCGACGAGCTCTTCGTCGTCGACCAACGACCAGGCATCGGACAGCGTGAAGCGGTTTGGCGCCTCTTCCGCCGCTGCCTTCGCATCCTGTCTGGGCGCCGGCAGATCTACGACGGGATCGGCCAGACTCAGGCCCGCACCCAGCGGCGCGGCCGGCGACTCATCGGCGGCCGGCGGCTCTTCTGCGGCGCTGTCGACCGCGTCCGGTTCGAACGAGCTGTCCAGGAAGTCGCCGTCGTAAAGCGGCGATTCCGGCAGCGGCTGGTCCAGCTCGCCGAGCGCCAGCTCGTCCAGCTCGAAATCGTCCAGTTCGCGGGTATCCAGGTCCAGCTCCGACGAGCTGACGAAAGCGGGCGGCGCAGCAGGGCGCGCAGCCTCGGAAAAAGCATCCTCTTCGGCATCCCCCGGCAGCGGATCGCCGGCGAGCAGTGCTTCGAGCTCGGCTTCCAGCGATTCCGATTCGGCCGCGGTCTGCGCCTCGTGCAGGTCTTCCGCAGCGAGCGCGACGGTGGCCGCGAACGCGGGTTCATCCGATGCGTCGGCCTGTGCTGCGGCCAAGGCCGGCTCGACCTCGGCCGGAGCCGGGGGGCGCGGCGGATCGACGTCGCTGCGCGCCATCACCTTGGCCGCCAGATGACGGGCCCAGCGCGCGCGCGCCCAGCCGTCCAACGCCCGGCTGGATGCGGCCTCGTTGAACACGACCCGCGGATGGTCGCCCTGAATCGAATCGTCCAGCCGATCGAGTACCTCGTCGACGGCGTCGTCGAGGTTGATCACCACGACGTCGGCACCGATGCGCTCGAGCAGTGCCCTGCTGAGATCGGCCAGCCCGCCCTCGTGGACGATGCTGGCACCGCGCTCGTGCAGGGCCTCGCGCAGGTGGGCACCGAGCTCCGCGTCGTCAAACAGCAGGGCGACGGCCGTTGCTTCAGCCATTGGCGAGCTCCATCGCGCGCTGCTCGAGCACCTCCCCAATCTGCGCCAGCAGCTCGGCTTCCTGGTACGGCTTGCCGAGGTAGCGATCCACGCCGATGTCGAACGCGCGCTGGCGATGCTTTTCGCCGGTACGCGAGGTGATCATGATGATCGGCACGTCGCGCAGGCGTGGATCCGCCTTCATGTGCTCGGCCAACTCGTAGCCGTCCATGCGCGGCATCTCGATGTCCAACAGCATCAGGTCCGGCACGCGCTGTTCGTGCAGTTTCTCCAGCGCGTCGACGCCGTCTTTCGCGGTGTTGACCTCGTAATCGTGTCGTTCCAGCACGCGGCCGGTGACCTTGCGCATGGTGATCGAATCGTCCACCACCATCACCAACGGCTTGGCGCGGGTCTCCTCGATCACCGGCGTGGACACCGGCGCCAGGCCCTCGGCCAGGCGCTGCTCGCGGCGGGCGATGCCGTAGCGCACCAGCGGGGCGAGATCCAGAATCATCAGCACCGAGCCATCGCCCATGATCGTTGCGCCGAGCAGGCCCGGCACCGAGCTGATCTGCGGGCCGACCGACTTGACCACGATCTCGCGCGAACCGATCACCGCGTCGATGCGGATTGCCGCACGCAGGTCGCCGGCGCGGGTGATCAGCAACGGCAGTTGCGGTTCGTCCGCGGCATAGCTGGCGGTGAGACCGAGCAGTTCGGCCAGATCGTGGATGCCGTAGTCCTCGCCGTTATGCAGGAACGACGGCTCGTCCGAAGCCAGGTGGATCGACAGCTCGTCCGGCGTGATGCGGGCTACGCCCTGCACCGAGGTCATTGGGATGGCGAAGGTGGACTCGCCGATGCGCACCAGGATCGCCTGGGTGACCGCCAGCGTGAACGGCAGGCGCAGCACGAAGGTGGTGCCCTTGCCCGGCTGCGATTCGATCGACAGCGAACCGCCGAGCTGCTTGATCTCGTTGGCCACCACGTCCATGCCCACGCCGCGACCGGCCAACTGGGTCACCGAACTGGCGGTGGAGAAGCCCGGCTGGGTGATCAGGGCGAGCAGCTGGTCGTCGCTCGGCTTGGCTTCGGCGCGCAGCAGCCCGCGTTCGACGCCGCGCTTGCGCACGGCTTCGCGATCGAGGCCGCGGCCGTCGTCCGAAAGGCGGACGACCACTTCAGTGGCCTCGCGGGCGACGCGGATGCGCACCGCACCCTCTTCCGGCTTGCCCGCCTTGCGGCGCTCTTCCGGTGACTCGATGCCGTGGGCGATCGCGTTGCGCAGCATGTGCTCGAACGGCGCCTTGATGCGGTCGAGCAGGTTGCGATCCATTTCGCCGTGCGCGCCCACCACATAAAGCTGGGCGCGCTTGCCCTCTTCCTGGGCGGCCTGGCGAAGCGTGCGACGCAGGTTCGGCACCATCGTGTCGAACGGCAGCATGCGCGTGCGCAGCAGACCTTCCTGCAGGTCCGAGCTCACGCGTGACTGCTGGATCAGCAGCGTCTCGGACTGACGGGTCAGTTCGTCGAGCATGCTCTGGATCGAGACAAGGTCCGACACCGACTCGGCCAGCGCACGCGAGTACTGCTGCAGCTGGGAGAACCGGTCGAGCTCCAGCGGATCGAACACCGCCATACCCGCTTCGCGATGCTCGCGCTGGAAGCGCGCGATGATCTGCGCCTCGGTTTCGATTTCCAGCATGCGCAGCTGGCTGCGCAGTCGCGCGACCGTCTGTTCCAGCTCGACCAGGTTGAAGCGGTAGCCGGCGACCTGCTGTTCCAGACGCGAGCGGTAGATCGCCACCTCGCCGGCATGGTTCACCAGGTTGTCCAGCAGCTCGGCGCGGACACGAATCTGTTCCTGCGGCGAACGGGCCTCGTCGTGGCCGTCCGGCAACAGTTCCGGCAGCAGCTCGGGCAGCTCGGCGGCGGCCACCGCCGGCTCGCGTGCCGGCGTAGCGGCCGCAGCCGACGCCATCTCCTCGCCGCGCTCGACCAGTGCCTCTTCGCCCGCGAGCGCGAGCAGGTGATTGATGGTGTCCTGCGGGTAGCGGATGCCCTTGTTCTGGCTGATCCGCTGCACCAGGGCATGCAGGCGGTCGAAGCCCACTTCCAGTGCGCCGATCAGGGTCGCCACCTGGGCACCCTCACCGCTGATCGGCTTCTCCAGCAGGGTCTCGATCGCGTGGGCCAGGTCACCCACCGGCACGAAGCCGGCGATGCGTGCACCACCCTTGAGCGTATGCAGGTCGCGCTGCAGCGAAGGCAGCTGGGCCAGATCCGCTGGCTCGGCGCGCCATTGGGCAAGCGCCTCGTCGGCGTGGTCGAGGATTTCGCGCGCTTCCTCGGCGAACACTTCGAGGAGATCCGGATCGATATCGCCGCGCCACAGCTCGGCGTCCTCGGCACCCTCGTCCTCGTCGCGTTCGTCCTCGCTTTCCTCGGCCTGCTCCTCGGCCACGGCCTGCTCGACCGCCTCGTCGGATGCGGTCGCCGGCAACTCCGGCTCCTCGGCATCCAGCGCCTCGGACGGCGATGCATCGGCCGGCAGCTCGTCCGCGTCCTCGGCGGGAACGGCGGCGGTCTCTTCGGCAGCGGCCGGCGCCTCGTCCGCGGCCTCAAGTGGCTCTTCGACCGGGATCATCTCGGTCTCGGCATGCTCTTCAGCAGGCTCTGTATCGTCGGCTTGTGCCTCGGCATCGGCTTCCTCGACGGAGGCCGGTTCGGCCGGCGTTTCGTCGAGCAAGCCGGCGAACATCGCCGCGATGTCCTCTTCGTCGGAGGCCATCGGTGTTGTCGGCGGCGTCGGCGGCGTCGGCAGCGATGCACCCTGCTGCAACGGATCGAATGCGTCCAGCGCCGCCATCATCTCGTCGGCGAGACGATCGTGATGCTCGTCCTCGAGCTGCTGCTCGCGGCGTGCATCCACTTCGGCGAGGCTCTCGTCCAGTGCGGCGGCCGCCTCGGCGTGCGAATCGCCCGCCTCGCCTTCGTCGGCATCCTCGTCGCGCGATTCGAAGACAACGTGCGCCACCTGCGGTTCGGGCTGCGCATCGCGCAGTTCGGTGATGCGGGCGACCAGCGCGTCGACGTCGGGCAACTGCGGATCGACAGCGTCGAACTGGGCCATGACGTGATCGACCACGTCGGCCGAGCGGCCCAACAGATGCAACCCTTCAGTCGACAGCGGCACATTGGCCGCGCGCAGGCGCTTGAGCAGGCTCTCCAGCGGAGACAGGAGCTGCGTAAGCAGCGAAATGTCGACCATGGCGATGGCGCCGTGTAGCGTGTGCACGGCGCGCAGCAAGGCATCCTCGATGCGCAGCTCAGTGCCGCTGCGGCCGATATGCGCGCGGATGGTCTGCAGGTACTGGGCCACTTCGCTGCGCAGAATTTCCAGCAGCACCGAGTCGACCGGCGGCATCACCGGCATTGCGATGCTTTCGGCCGGCGCGACGGGCTCCGACGGCGCCGTCTCGGCCGCGCTCGCCAAGGTGGCGGCGGGCACGTCGGCACTGGCGGTATCGAAGCGCGGCACGCGGCGACGCACGACGCGGCGCACGGTCTCGGTGGCTCCGGTGGCGAACTGCGAAATGTCCGCCTGCTCGCCAGCGGCCAGGCGGTCGGCGGTCTGCATGATGGCACCCAGCGGCGCATCCGGCGTGCCTTCCCCGCGCAGCGCCGTCAGCAACTGCGGCAACGCGGCGATGGCATGGCGCACCAGCGCCTGCACACCCTCGTGCGGCTCGATGCTCTGGTCCAGCATGCGATTGAGCATGTTCTCCACGCGCCAGGCGAATTCACCCAGCGTGGTCGCGCCCACCAGGCGGCCCGATCCCTTGAGCGTGTGGAACGAGCGGCGGATCGGCGTGAGCGCGGCGATCTGCGCAGGATCGGCCAGCCAGGCCTGCTCGGCGCTCTGCAAGTTGTCGATCTCTTCCTGCATTTCCTCCAGGAAGATCTCGCGAATGTCGTCGTCGATGCCGTCGGTGGAACTCTGGAAGCCCGCGTCCGCGGCCATCGGATCGGCCACCGGGCGCTGCTCGACCACTTCCTCCTCGATCTCGATCCAGTCTTCGCCGCCGTCGCCGGCATCCGCACCCGCCATGGCGGCAGACGAATCCACCGTCTCGGCCAGATGCAGGCCCGACACGTCCTGCGCGGGCTCGGCCGGCACCGGCGCCTGACCGAACATCAGGCTGCCGAGATCGTCGCCAGCGCCCACGCTTACCGACTCGGACAGCGCCGGCTGGGCGGCCAGCTCCTCGTCCAGTCCAGCCAGGGCATAGCCGGAGGGCTCCACCGGCAGTTCCGGCTCGGGCGCGGGGAGCGGCGCGCGCGCCGCCGGCACCGGCCAGTAGCCGAGCATCGACAGGCTGAGCTCGGCCACGTCGAGGATGTGCTCGAGTCCGCCGCGATGCTCGCGGGCGGCCTCCAGGTAGTACTCCAGGGCAGCCAGCGCATCGGCCAGGTGGTCCATCTGCGCGCTGCTGGGCACGCGACGATCGCCCAGCAGCTCGTTGCCGATGAACCGGCCGATACCGTCGGCCAGCTCGGCCGGACGCGTGCTCGCAAGCATGCGCATGGCGCCGGCGACCTCTTCCATCTGGCCGGGTGCGTCCTTGAGATGGTGGTGCTGCCAGGCCGATTCGACGAAGCCGACGATCGCGTCCTTGACACGATTGGTGTTGGCGGTGGCCTCCTGCATCAAGGTGGCCATGATGTGGCGAGCCTCGCTGCGCGGCAGCGCTGGCGTGGCGCCCATCTCGGCGCTCGGCTCTTCGCTGCTGCCGAGGCTCTCGATATGGTCGTCCAGCGACGCTTCCACGTAGAGCAGCGCACCGGCAACGTCCAGCAGCGTCTCGTCCTCGGCCGCTCGCATGCGGTTGGCAATCTCGTCGAGGATGCGGCGCTGCTCGTTGATCACGCGGCGCGGCACGCTCAGCGCCAGCATGCCCAGCGTATCGCCTACGCGTTCGAGCACTTCGCTCTGCGCCGCCAACTGGGCCGGGTCGGCGTCGCTCTGGCGCAAGAACAGATCCAGCGCCTCCTTCACCCGCAGCAGGTCCTCCTTCAGCGCGCGCGAGACGGAGTCGAGCAGCGCGCGGTTGTGGCCGGCCATCGAGCCGCGCGCGTGTTCCAGTTCGGCGGCGTCGGGAAGCAGGCTGTCCAGTGCATAGGTTTCGCGCAGCAGTTGCATCTGCGGACTGCGCTGTTTGGCCTGCGCCACGATGAAGAGCAGCTTGCGCGCCAGGTCGTCGGCATCGCCGCCGCGCAGGCTTTCCTCGCCATGCTCGAGCATCTGGCGGATGCTGCGATCGACCTTGCCGATCAGCTGGCGCACTTCGGCGGCTTGCGTCTTGAGATGCCCTTGCTCGAGCCCTTCCAGCGCGCCGGCGGCAATCCACCAAAGCCGACGACCGGGCGTGCTGTGACAGCAACCGGTGATCGCGTTGAGGGTGTCGCGCATGCCCAGCAACTGCTGATCGGCGTTCTGCCCGCGGAACCAGGCCAGCAACTGCTGCTGGAAGCGCAGGCGTAGATCGGCCACGCGACCGCGGCGCGCGAGCGCCTCGGTCTCGCTCACCGCCGGCGGAGCCTGCGGCGGTAGCGGCGCGTCGAGGCGCGGGTTGAACAGCGCCACTTCCGTCAGTGCCGCCATCTTGCGGCTGGCACGCAGCTCGTTGAGCAGCGGCAGCAGCACCACCGGCACGTCACGGTGGCCGCTGGAGAGGCGCTCGAGGTAGTCCGGCAGCTGCATGAGGCCGCGCATCAGTGAGGCATAGGCCTCTTCGCGCTGGGGCACGTGGTCCTCGAGAAGCGCGATGGACAGCGTCTCCATCTCGTCGGCGACCATGGCGGCGCCGTACAGCTCGACCATCTGCAGGGTGCCGTGCACCTGATGCAGGCTGTCGGCGCACGAGCGCATCGCATCCCGGTTGCCCGGGTTGTCGACGTAGGACTCCAGCGCATCGCGGGCCGCGGCCAGAGTCTCGTCGAGCTCCGGCTTGACCCACTGCAGGGTGGTGAAATCGATGTGGTCTTGAAGTCTCATGCGCCCCTCACTGCGGCTGCGCCAAAAGGCATAGCGCAACCGTCGAGGTTGCCCCCTGTCATGTAAGCCCGTGTCAACCCGGCAGCTTGAAGTGCGCCACCGAGCGGCGCAGATCGCTGGCCAGCTGTGCCAGGTAACCGATCGAGTCGGCCGTCTGGCTGGCGCCCTGCGACGTCTGCGAGGTGATTTCCTGGATCGCGTTCATCGATTGGGAAATGTCCGTCGCCGCCGCCGACTGCTGTCTTGCTGCCGTGGAGATGTTCTGAATCAGTGCGGACAGATCGTGCGAGACGCGCTCGATGTCGCCCAGCGCGCTGCCGGCGTCCTCGGCCTTGCGGGCTCCGGACACCACCTCGGCGGTGGTCTGTTCCATCGAGCTGACCGCCTCGTTGGTATCGGACTGAATCGCCTGCACCAGCGTTTCGATGCGCTTGGTCGCGCTCGCCGAACGTTCGGCGAGGCGCTGCACTTCGTCCGCCACCACCGCGAAACCGCGGCCGGCCTCACCGGCCGACGCTGCCTGGATGGCCGCGTTGAGCGCGAGGATGTTGGTCTGCTCGGCAATGTCGTTGATCAGTTCCACGATCGAGCCGATTTCCTGCGAGGACTCGCCCAGGCGCTTGATGCGCTTGGAGGTTTCCTGAATCTGGTCGCGGATCGAGTCCATGCCCGAGATGGTCTCGCGCACCACTTCGGCGCCGCGCGAGGCGATCTGCACCGAGCGCTCGGCCACGTCGGCCGACTCGGCCGAATCCTTCGACACGTTGTCCATCGAACTGGCGATCTGATTGATCGCCGAGGTCGCGGTACTGATGCGCTGCGCCTGCGCCTGCGCCGATTCGGCCAGCTGGCGGGCGGTGGTCTGGGTTTCCTGCGCCGACGAAGAAACCTGCTCGGAGGTCTCGTTGATCGTGGTCACCAGAGTGCGCAACTCATCGATGGCGTAGTTCACCGAGTCGGCGATGGCGCCCGTGATGTCTTCCGACACCGTCGTCTTCACCGTGAGGTCGCCTTCGGCGAGCGAACCCATTTCGTCCAGCAGGCGCATGATCGCCTCCTGGTTGCGCTGGTTGAGCTCGGCCGAATCCTGGAAGCGCTTGCGCTGGTCGCGCACCAGCGTGAACACCAGCAGCAGCGCGAACGCCACCGTGCCGATCGCGCCGATGATGCCCCACCACAGGTTCGGGAACAGCCGGCGCAGCGGCAGCTTGCCGATCTGGTCGGCCAGTTCGTTGGCGCGCAGCAGCACGTTCTGCGAATCCAGCGAGGCCTGGTTGCCGGCGCGCTTCACGTCGGCGATGTTGCCCGCGGCGGAAACCAGCTTGGCCACCGGATCGGCCAGGCCGCTCCAGCTGGTCTGCATGTCGTTGAGGATCTTCTGCGCGTTGGCGTCGTTCATCGCGCGGATGCCCGCGGCGCTGTCGCCCTCGGTCAGGCCCTTGAGCACTGTGCCGTACAGTTGCGCATCGCGGGCCAGGCCATCGGCGGCGGACTGCGCGGTGTCGCCACCCTGCAGCACCTCCTGCACGCGGCGGATCATGCGGTCGGCCACCAGCATCTGGCGCGACGAACCGAGCATCTGGTCCGCGCTGCCGTTCTTCTGCTGGAGGATGTTGACCACCTGCTCGGTGCTGGAATTGAGCAGCGGGATCTGCTTGGACAAGGTGTCGGCGCGACTGGCCGAGTCGAGCACCACCGACTTGTTCGACAGGATCTTGCCGATGTCGCCATCGAGCTGAGCCCAGGCATTGTTCAGCGCGGTGACGGCGCGACCGGCGGGCGAGGCGTTGTTGTCGCCGTAGGCCTGCATGCCACCCTTGGGATCGCCCTTGGTGAGCTTCTGCACGGCCGAATCGATGGCGTTACGGGTGGTGGCCAGCTCCTGGTAGGAGTTGACGTTGCCGTCCGCCGATTCGATCGCGTACTTCGCCGTCTGCTGCGACAGCACCTGGATCTGCGTGGTCAGTGCCACGGCCTGTCGGTCTTCGGCGTTCTTCTGGTTGAGAAAGACGAAATCCAGCGCCGCGAAACCGATCGAGATCAGCAGCAGAACGATCAGGCCGGTATAGCCGCGTTCCTTGCCGATGCCCCCTGTAGTGCTCATGTTCACCTCACCCTTCCACAACCGTGGGTCCATGCGCCGCGCGCACCGCCCGAGACTTGCCGCCCCTGTTTCCGGCCCGAATGCGGCACCGGCCCTACCTCAACGCTTATCGAACGTCAGGCCGCGGCCTGACGGAAATCCGGGGCACGTACCAGCTTGCCCATGCTGAACAACGCCAGCTTCTGCTCACCGACCCGGTCATCGACAAAACGCGCCAGGCGCGGATCGTCCTCCGGCTCCGCCTCCCGTCGCTGCTGTTCGTCGACCGTACGCTGGCCGAACACCTCGTCCACCATCAGCGCCACGCTGCCGCCGCTCTGCCGGACCACCAGCAGGCGCGTGCGCTCGCTGGGCTGGGTCCGGGCGCCGAACAGGAATCGACCCAGGTCGATGACCGGCACCAGATTGCCGCGCACGTTGGCGACACCCAGCAGCCACGGCAGCGTGCCGGGTACCGGAGTCAGCACCGGCACGGCCAGAAGCTCATTGATTTCGTCGATGCTGCTGACAAACAGACGCGAACCGACGCGATAGCCGATGCCGCGCCACAACCCCGGCGCCTCCATGGTCTGTCGCGTGTCCGATGCGTGCGCCAGCGAGAGCCGCTCGTAGCGGGCGAGCACCTCGAACGGAGAGAGATTGACTGCCTCGTTCATGCCGCGCTCGGCAACAGGTCGTTGATGCACGCCAACAGCTCTTTTTCCTTCACCGGCTTGGTGATGAAGGCACGCGCGCCCTGGCGCAGGCCCCAGACGCGATCGGTTTCCATCGATTTGGTGGTGATCATCACGATCGGCACCGCCGAGGTCGCCGGATCGCGCGTCAGCGTGCGTGTGGCCTGGAAGCCGTTCATGCCCGGCATGATCACGTCCATGATCACCAGGTCGGGCAGGTCGGCGCGCACGCGCTCCACGCCCTCTTCGGCCGTGCTTACGGCGGACACCGAATGACCGGCCCCCTCGAGCAACGTGGTGAACACCCGCACGTCGGTGGGTGAGTCGTCGATGATGAGAATCTTTGCCACAGGCCTCCCCTCAGACGCCGGAGTCACGGAAATCAGGCTGCCGTACCCACATGGCGGTGTATGGCTCCCAGCAGTTCGTCACGCGTGAACGGCTTGGTCAGGTATTGCTCGGCGCCGACGATGCGGCCACGGGCCTTGTCGAAAAGCCCGTCCTTCGAGCTGAGCATGATGACCGGGGTGGCCCGGAACTGGGGGTTGTTCTTGATCAGCGCGCAGGTCTGATACCCGTCCAGGCGCGGCATCATGATGTCAACGAAGATGATGGACGGCTTCTGGTCGGAAATCTTCGCCAGGGCCTCGAAGCCGTCGACGGCTGTCAGCACGTCGCAGCCTTCCTTCTTCAGCAAGGTTTCGGCCGTGCGCCGGATCGTCTTGGAGTCGTCGATCACCATGACCTTCAGACCGGCCAATCCGTTTGCACTCACGTTCAAGTTCACTCAACCCCCCTGTGGCCCGCCCCAGGCTCAGGTGAAGCACTCACCGCGCTGGTGGGATTGCCGTGCGCGGTTCGTGCAGATGAAAAGAATCCAGCTTTTATTTGGTAGAGACGCCTTTTTCGGATGACGCCTTCAGCCGTTGCTGTTTACCGCTTGCCCCACGGCCCGTCAAGCCAAAATGAAGCGGGATGCCGATTGTGCCGCCCTTCCACGAAGATGTCGGCCTCCACGCCCCGGACTTGATCGCCCCACCCTCCTGGGCGGCGCCTTGCCGGGCAGCCTGCGCTCGGCCACCATCACGTTCCCGCCGCCGTCGGCTACCGCAACGCGGAGCCGATGCCGTCACCCCACTCCAGTCACCCCACCCGGAGAAACCCATGTCGTTCTCGGTCGCCGTGCTGATGGACCCCATCGGCGCCATCAAGATCGCCAAGGACAGCACCTTCGCCATGCTGCTCGAAGCGCAGCGCCGCGGCCATCGGCTGTTCTACATGGAACAGGGCGACCTGGCACTGCGTGACGGGTCGCCGTGGGCGCGTCTGGCACCACTGACCGTGAAGGATGATCCCAGCGGCTGGTTCAGCATCGGCGAGGCGTGCTGGCGCGACCTGCGCGAGCTCGACGTGGTGCTGATGCGCAAGGACCCGCCGGTCGACCAGCAGTTTCTCTACGACACCATGGTGCTGGAGGCCGCGCAGCATCACGGCGTACAGGTGATCAACGATCCACGCGCGCTGCGCGACTGCAACGAGAAGGTGTTCGCGCTGCACTTCCCACAGTGCATGGCGCCGACCCTGGTCGCGCGCGATCCCGCCGAGTTGCGCCGGTTTGTCGACGAGCATGGCGAGGCGGTGCTCAAGCCGCTGGACGGCATGGGCGGGCGCGGCATCTTCCGCGTCCGGAGTGGCGACAGCAACCTCAACTCCATGCTCGAAACCCTGCTCGGCGGGGATTCGCACGGCCAGGGCCGGCAGTTCGCGGTGGCGCAGAAGTTCATCCCGCAGATCAGCGCGGGCGACAAGCGCGTGCTGCTGGTGGACGGCGAACCGGTGCCCTATGCGCTGGCGCGCATCCCCCAGGGCAACGAGTTTCGCGGCAACCTCGCCGCCGGTGGGCGCGGCGAAGGCGTACCGCTGTCCGATCGCGATCGCTGGATCGCCGCCGAGGTGGGGCCGGAACTGGTCCACCGCGGCCTGCGTTTCGTGGGGCTGGACGTGATCGGCGATTATCTGACCGAGATCAACGTCACATCCCCGACCTGCATCCGGGAGCTGGATGCCCAGTTCGGGCTTAACATCGCCGGCACCCTGTTCGACGCCATCGAACGCACCGCCGCGGAACCCGTGTCTCAGTGAGCAACGCCGTCCCTCGCCCCCAACGCCCCGACATGATCGGGGCCACCATGCTGTTTTCCCTGCTGTTCCATGGCGTGCTGCTGCTCGGCATCACGTTCCAGTTCGTCAAGCCGGCTTCGAGCCTGCCTACGCTGGACGTGACCCTGGTCAACGTGGCCAACCGGCAAGCGCCGGACAAGGCCGATTTCCTGGCGCAGGCCAACAACCGCGGCGGCGGCGATCGCGACCGTGCCGAACGGCCCTCCAACACCTTCACCGGCCCGTTGCCCAAGCCCACCCCGGGCATTGCCAGCGCCCACGTGCAGGCCACCACGCCCGCGCCGCAGCCGCCGACCGACCAGCGCCTGGTCACCACCCGCGGCGACAGCCGTTTCAGTGTCGATGCCAGCACCGGCAAGCCGGAGGTGACCAGCGACCCGAATGATCGCGCCGCCGAACTGCGCCGCGAGCAGGAGATCGCCCAACTCGCCGCCGAACTGCGCCACAAGAACGAGGCGTACGCCAAGCGGCCGAAAAAGAAATACATCTCCGCCAACACCCGCGAGTACGCGTATGCGGCCTACATGCGCGGCTGGTCCGACCGGGTCGAGCGCATCGGCAACCTCAACTATCCAAGCGAAGCACGGCGGCGCCAGCTGCACGGGGAGCTGCTGCTCACGGTGGGCCTCAACCGCGGCGGCGGCATCAACAGCATCGAGGTGATCAAGAGCTCCGGCTCGCCGCTGCTGGATGCCGCGGCCGAGCGCATCGTGCGGCTGGCCGCACCGTTTCCGCCGATTCCCCGCGACAAGGGCGTGGACGAGCTGTACATCACGCGGACCTGGCAATTCCTGCCCGGCGACATCCTGCGCAACAAGTAACTGCGCAGCAGCCGGCGTACAGGCAGGCCGCGGTCGGCGGGACTACAATGCGCCGATGCGTGACTCCCTCCCCTCCTCCCTCGCCGGGCACTTCCTCATCGCCATGCCCAGCCTGGCCGACGCACCGTTCTCGCGGGGCGTGGCGCTGCTGTGCCAGCACGACGAGGACGGCGCCATCGGCCTGCTGATCAACCAGCTGTCCGAATACCGCATGGGCGACATCCTCGGCCAGATGAAACTCGATTGCGCCGATCCGGAGCTTGCCGACGCGCCGGTGCTGATCGGCGGCCCGGTGCAGCAGGAGCGGGGCTTCGTGCTGCATCGCGAGCACGGCCACTGGGAATCCAGCTTCCGCGTCAACGACGTGTGGTCGATCACCACCTCGCGCGACATCCTTATCGCGATGGCCGCAGGGGAAGGACCGCGCCACGCGCTGCTGGCGCTGGGTTACTCCGGCTGGAGCGCCGGCCAGCTCGAGCAGGAGCTCAAGGACAACAGCTGGCTCACCGTAGAAGCCAGCGACCGGGTCATTTTCGACACTCCGCTGGAGGAGCGCTGGAGCGCTGCCGCCGGCCTGATCGGGCTCGATCCGCTGCAGCTCCCCGGCTACGCCGGCCACGCATGAGTCCGGCCCGATGAGCTGTGTGCTGGGTTTCGACGTGGGCAGCAAACTGATCGGCGTGGCCGTCGGCAACCGCTTCACCCAAAGCGCACGGGCGCTCGCCACCGTCGCCATGCGAGAGGGTCAGCCGGACTGGTCCGCGCTCGATCGCCTGCATCGCGAATGGTTGCCGCAGGCGCTGGTGGTCGGCCTTCCGCTCACTCTCGACGGCGCCGAGCAGCCGGCCAGCAAGCTGGCCCGGCGCTTCGCCGACGGGCTCAGGCAGCGCTACGGCACCGCGCCCGTACTGGTGGACGAACGGCACAGCTCGCGCGAAGCGGCCGAACGCTTCGCTGGCGCGCGCGCAGCCGGCCTGCGCCGTCGCCGCGATGGCGCACAGGTCGATGCCGAAGCGGCCGCCGTGATCCTCGAGCGCTGGCTGGCCACGGCCGAGCTCGACTCACCCCTTTCTTCCTCCGCACCCAACGCCGAGTTGCCATGAGCCCACGCCTGCGTCACCTCACCACGCTCGAACATCTGCCGCGCGAGACGATCGAGCGCCTGCTCGACCGCGCCATGGCCATGCGCGACGCCTGCGCCCACGGTACGCGCAAGATCGACCTGCTGGCCGGCCGCACGGTGCTCAACCTGTTCTTCGAACCCTCCACCCGCACGCGCACCTCGTTCGAACTGGCGGCGCGGCGCCTGGGCGCCGACGTGGTGAATTTCGACATCGGCTTTTCCTCGGCCAACAAGGGCGAGGAGCTGTACGACACGCTGCACACGCTCGAGGCGATGCACCTGGATGCGATCATCGTGCGGCACAAGGTGTCCGGCACACCCGACGAGCTGGTGCGCCACGCGATGAGCGGCGTGTCGGTGATCAACGCCGGCGACGGCAACCGTGCGCACCCCACCCAGGGCCTGCTCGACGCGCTCACCATCCGCCAGCATCGCCCGGATTTCGAGAACCTCAGCGTGGCCATCTGCGGCGACGTAAAGCACTCGCGCGTGGCCCGCTCGGACGTGCACGCGCTCAGCGCGCTGGGCGTGCGCGACATCCGCCTGTGCGGCCCAGCCTCGCTCATGCCAGACGCGGCGGAATTTCCGCAGTGCCGGTTCATGGAAGATTTCGACAAGGCCATCGAGGGCGTCGATGCGGTGATCATGCTGCGCCTGCAGAAGGAACGCATGGCGCAGACCGACCTGCCCGACGAAGCGGCCTACTTCCGCCAGTACGGACTGGACACCACCCGCCTGGCCAGGGCGCGCAAGGGGTGCCTGGTGATGCATCCGGGGCCGATCAACCGCGGCATCGAAATCGCCTCGGACGTGGCCGACGGCGCGCAGTCGCGCATCCTGGAGCAGGTCGGCAACGGCGTGTTCATACGCATGGCGGTGCTCGGCGAGTTGCTTGCCCGCTGACCTGCGGAACGTCACCAACAGACGGCATAATGGCCGCCGCGATACCACAATCAAATGGGGAAGATTATGCGACCGATGAAGCGCGCACTGGCGCTCGGCGTGGCCGGCATCCTGCTGGCTGCCTGCGGCCACAAGGACAAGGATGCACCGTTGGCCTTCGTTCCGGCGGACACGCCGTACGTGGCGGCCAACCTCGACGTACTGGACGATGACACCCGCGCGGCATTGTTCGCCCAGGCCAACGCCCAGTTGCCCGCGCAGGTGGCGCAGATGAAGTCGGCAGCGGACGAGCTGAAGGCCACCGATCCGGACACCGCCAACCTGCTGCGCGCATTCGCGAGCGAGTTCGACGGCAAGACCGTCGAGCAGTTCGCCCAGAACGCGGGGCTGAACGTGAAGGGCTACTCGGCCTTCTACGGCCTCGGACTGGCGCCGGTGGCCCGCTTCCAGCTCACCGACCCGGCCGCGTTCGACGCCTTCGTCGGCCGGCTGGAAACGGCCTATGGCAAGAAGCTCGACACCGCCAAGCTCGGTGACGTGAGCTATCGCCGCCACGTCTCGACCACCGCAGGTACCGAGGTCATCCTCGCCGTGGTGGGCAAGCAGGCAGTTGCCGCCCTGCTGCCGTCCGATGCCTCCGACGCCTTACTGCGACAGGCGCTGGGCCTGGATCGCCCGGCCAAGAGCCTGCAGGACGACGGTCGCCTGACCAAACTCGCCAAGGCCAAGGGCTACGGCAAGCAGGCCGTGGGCCTGGTCGACCTGAGCCACCTGCTACCGCTGATCGCCAGCGGCAAGGATCCGTTGTTCCAGGCCATGTTCAAGGCCCATGCGCAGGCCGAGTCGACCAAGACCGGCGAGCCGGTGGCCAACCAGATGCAGATCCCCGCTTCGTGCGAAACCGATGCCGCCCGCATCGCCGCGCGCGTGCCCACGCTGAGCTTCGGCTACACCCGGCTGGATGCCAAGCACCAGGACATGCGCCTGGACATGGCGATGGCCAGCGACATCACCCAGGCGTTCGCCGGGCTGAAGGTGGCGCTGCCGGGCCTGGGAACCGACGCCAGCGCGCCGTTCGACATGAGCCTGGCCCTGCCCGTGGCCGACCTGCGCGCGTTCTGGACGGCCCAGGCCGACGCGGTGACGGCCAAGCCGTTCAGCTGCCCGGCACTGGCCGACCTCAATGAGGGTTTCGCCAAGCTCGGCCCGGCGATGCAGAAGGCGGCCATTCCGCCGTTCGGCGACCTGCTCGGCCTGCGCATCGCGCTGGACAGCCTCAACGCCGGCAACGGCCAGGGCGTGCCGAGCTTCACCGGTCGCATCGTGCTGGGCACCAGCAATCCGTCCGGCTTGCTGGCGATGGGCCAGATGATGACCCCGGCGCTGGCGCAGCTGAAGATCACCGCCGATGGCAAGCCGGTCGCACTGCCGGCCGATCTCACCAAGATGATCGGTCAGCCGGTGTGGGCAGCGATGGGCGAGAAGGCGCTCGCGCTGGCAATCGGCCCCGGTGAGGACGCCAAGCTCGCCGACACGCTGAAGGAGCCCGCAGGTGACGCCGGGCGCATGATGCGCCTGCACCTGGATGGCGCCATGTACCAGAACTGGATCCAGCTGATGATGGACAAGGCCGACAGTCTGGCCGCGATGAGTTCGGCGATGAACAAGGACGCCGCCCCCGGCACCGACCCGGCAGCCGCCCGCCAGGAAGCCGCCACCCGGGCGCACGCGCAGTTCCAGGCGCTGCAGGCCCAGGCTGCACGGATCAAGGCGCTCAGCACCGAGGCACACGTGGACGCCGACGGCCTGGTGATCACCAGCCAGACCGAACTCAAGTAAGGGCTCGGCACGCAGCCAACAGAAGGGGCGCCCACGGCGCCCCTTTTTTTGTACGTGAGCGTGGCGTGTGCGCCGTCACACGGCGGTCTTCGCAAGACCATCGCCGCGCTGAATCGCGCAGCGCGCGGCCCACAAGGCGTTCACGCGGGAATTGTTGCCATGGCCCCAGGTAGCCAACACGGGCACCGACTGCCTGAGGGCAGCGCCATTCAAGAGAGAGGAGAATCACCATGCGTACCCATCTGATCCGCAAGAACCTGGTCGCCATGGGCCTGATCGCCGCGTTTGCTGCCGCCCCGCTGGCGCAGGTCGCTGCCCAGGACAGCATGCCGAAGGCTTCGTCCAACCAGACCGTGCCGGACAAGGCAGCTGATGCCTGGATCACCACCAAGGTGAAGTCCGAGTTCGCCACCACCAAGGGCGTGGATGCCACCGACATCTCGGTCGACACCAATGACGGTGTGGTGCGCCTGAGCGGCCACGTCGGCAGCGCGGCCGAGAAGATGAAGGCCGAGCAGGTTGCCCGCGGCGTCAAGGGCGTGAAGAGCGTCGACACCAGCGGCCTGACCCTGACCGCAAGCGGCGAGTAAGCGCTCACAGCGCGACGAGCCGAAACGTCAAGGGGCCCCACGGGGCCCCTTCTTATTTGCCGCTCCCAGGCTGCCGCCCCCGCATCAGCGATGCAGCAGGCCGCCGCCGAACTGGTTCTTCTCGCGCGACTCTTCCAGCTCCACTCCGTCGAGCCCCTGCGACAGCGTGTGCGCGTCGCCCCCCTGTGCGAGCTTGATGCGCAGACGCACCTCGTTGGAGCTGTCGGCGTGGCGCAAAGCATCCTCGTAGCTGATCTCGCCAGCGTGGTAAAGCTCCACCAGGCTCTGGTCGAAGGTCTTCATCCCCAAGTTGGTGGACTCCTTCATCACTTCCTTCAGCTTGTGGATCTCGCCCTGGCGGATGTAGTCCTGCACCAGCGGCGTGCCCAGCAGTACCTCCACCGCCACCCGGCGGGCCTTGCCGTCCGGGGTTGGGATGAGCTGCTGTGCCACGATGCCCTTGAGATTCAGCGACAGGTCCATGAACAGTTGCTGGCGGCGATCCTCCGGGAAGAAATGCAGGATGCGGTCCATCGCCTGGTTGGCGTTGTTCGCGTGCAGGGTGCACAGGCACAGGTGACCGGTCTCGGAGAAGTTGATCGCGTGCTCCATCGTCTCGCGCGTGCGCACCTCGCCGATCATGATCACGTCCGGTGCCTGGCGCAGCGTGTTCTTCAGCGCGTTTTCCCAGCTCTCGGTGTCGATGCCGATCTCGCGCTGGGTGATAATGCATCCCTCGTGCTTGTGGACGTATTCGATCGGGTCTTCGATGGTGATGATGTGTCCGGTCGAATTGGTGTTGCGGTAACCGATCATCGCCGCCAACGAAGTCGATTTACCGGTGCCGGTGCCACCCACGAAGATGATGATGCCGCGCTTGGTCATCGCCAGTTGCTTGATCACCGGCGGCAGCGTGAGTTCTTCGATGGTGGGGATCTTCGACTCAATCCGGCGCAGCACCATGCCTACGCAGTTGCGCTGGTAGAAGCACGATACGCGGAAGCGGCCCACGCCCTGCGCGGAAATGGCGAACTGGCACTCGTGGGTTTTTTCGAACTCCTCGCGCTGCGAGGGCGTCATTACATTGAGCACCATGTCTCGCGACTGCTGCGGACTGAGCGGGCTCTGCGTGATCGGCACCACGCGCCCCTGCACCTTCATCGATGGCGCCACGCCGGCCGTGATGAACAGGTCCGAGGCTTTCTTGTGGACCATCAGCTTGAGGAACGAGGTGAAATCGAAATCGCTCATGGCGAGTCTCCTCCGGGAGACGAAAAAGCGTTGAACCCAGGCGCGAGCCGGGCGACGGAGCGATGCGCCCCGCCGGCCGCGGCATTTACTTGAAAGTTTCCTTGTTCTTGGCGTAGGTGAGCGCCTCCTGCCTCGTGACCATGCCGCGCTTGACCAGATCCTGCAGGTTCTGGTCGAGCGTCTGCATGCCGTATTGCTGGCCGGTCTGGATCGACGAGTACATCTGCGCGACCTTGTCCTCGCGGATCAGGTTCCGGATCGCCGGGATGCCCACCATGATCTCGTGCGCCGCGATGCGCCCGCCTCCCACCTTCTTCAGAAGCGACTGCGAGATCACCGCACGCAGCGACTCGGACAGCATCGAACGCACCATCGGCTTCTCGCCGGCCGGGAACACGTCGATGATGCGGTCCACCGTCTTGGCCGCCGAACTGGTATGCAGGGTGCCGAACACCAGGTGGCCGGTCTCCGCGGCGGTCAGCGCTAGGCGGATGGTTTCCAGGTCACGCAGCTCGCCCACGAGGACGTAGTCCGGGTCTTCGCGCAGCGCCGAGCGCAGCGCCTCGTTGAATCCGTGCGTGTCGCGATGTACCTCGCGCTGGTTGACCAGGCACTTCTGCGAGGTGTGCACGAACTCGATCGGGTCTTCGATCGTGAGCATGTGCCCATATTCGTTCTTGTTGATGTGATCGACCATCGCCGCCAGCGTGGTCGACTTGCCCGAGCCAGTCGGTCCGGTCACCAGGATCAGACCCTGCGGCTGCTCGATCAACTCCTTGAAGAT
>NZ_JBQCCF010000059.1:0-31100 GCF_051962475.1 Dyella sp. | reverse complement strand
ATCACCGGCCGCGGCACCGTCGCGACGGGTCGTATCGAGCGTGGCGTCGTCAAGCTCTTCCAGCGCCAGCAGAGCATTGTGCGCGTGGCTGGAGCGGATCAGCTCGTCGAGCTTGATCTGCACCGCGGTCGAATCCCGGTTCTGCGTGTTCTGGATCAGGAACACCATCAGGAACGTGATGATGGTGGTGCCGGTGTTGATCACCAGCTGCCAGGTATCGCCAAAGCCGAACAGCGGCCCGGACGCCGCCCAAACCACGACGATCAGCACCGCGACGATGAACGTGGCGGGCTTGCCGGCGGCAGTGGACGTGGCGGCGGCAAACCGGCGGAACAGGGACGATGAGCTCATGACGGGGTCCTTGCAGGGAAGCCGGCGCGAGCGTGGCGACATCCGCGTCAGGCGGATGTGCAGCCTGGCTGAACGAAACCGCCACGTTCAGGACGCCGCACCGCCCTTGCCCCGCCCTGCCGCTGGGCCAACAATACGCGGATGATCGACCTCTCCCGCTATCCCCACCTGGCGCCGATCGAGACGCCGGCCGACCTGCGCCGCGTGCCCGACGACCAGCTCCCCGCCGTCGCCGACGAGCTGCGCCAGTACCTGATCGAGGCGGTGGCCAGCTCCGGCGGCCACTTCGGCGCGGGGCTGGGCGTGGTCGAACTTACCGTCGCCCTGCACCACGTATTCGACACCCCGAATGACCGGCTGGTGTGGGACGTGGGCCACCAGTGCTACCCGCACAAGATCCTCACCGGCCGTCGCGAGCGCATCACCACCATCAAGAAGAAGGACGGCCTGGCGCCGTTCCCGCGTCGCGAGGAGAGCGAATACGACACCTTCGGCGTCGGCCACTCCTCCACCTCGATCTCCGCCGCGCTCGGCATGGCCATCGCCAACCAGCGCCGCGGCGACATGCGCAAGGTGGTGGCGGTGATCGGCGATGGCGCGATGACCGCCGGCATGGCGTTCGAGGCACTCAACCACGGCGGCGACGTGGAACCGAATATGCTGGTGGTGTTCAACGACAACGGCATGTCGATCAGCGAGAACGTCGGCGCGCTGACCAAGATGATGGCCCGCGCCATGGCCAGCCGCACGCTCAACAGCTGGCGAGAGCGCGCCAAGCGTGCGATCCCCAAGCAGTCGCTGATGGGCCGCTTCTTCAAGCGCTGGGAAGAACACGCCAAAGGCATGTTCGTGCCCTCCACGCTGTTCGAGGAACTGGGCTTCCACTACACCGGGCCGATCGACGGCCACAACCTGCCGCAGTTGCTGGCCGCGCTGCGCACCGTCAAAGACCTGCCCGGCCCGCAACTGCTGCACGTGATCACCACCAAGGGCAAGGGCTACGCCCCGGCCGAGGAGTCGCAGATCGACTACCACGCGGTCGGCCCGTTCGACCCGCAGGCTGGCCTGGTGAAAAAGAGCGCACCGGCCAAGCCGACCTACACCGACGTATTCAGCGACTGGCTGTGCGACCAGGCCGCGGCCGACGAGCGCCTGATGGGCATCACCCCGGCGATGCGCGAGGGCTCGGGCCTGGTGCGCTTCTCGCGCGAATACCCGGAGCGCTATTTCGACGTGGCGATCGCCGAGCAGCACGCGGTGACGCTGGCCGCGGGCATGGCCTGCGAGGGCGCCAAGCCGGTGGTGGCGATCTATTCCACCTTCCTGCAGCGCGCCTATGACCAGGCGATCCACGACGTGGCGCTGCAGAACCTCGACGTCACCTTCGCCATCGACCGCGCCGGCGTGGTCGGCCCCGACGGCGCGACGCACGCCGGCAGCTTCGACCTGAGCTTCATGCGCTGCCTGCCGAACATGGTGATCATGGCGCCGGCCGACGAGAACGAGTGCCGCACCATGCTCTCCACCGGCTTCGCCTATCCCGGCCCCGCCGCGGTGCGCTATCCACGCGGCACCGGCCCCGGCACGCCGCTGCGCAAGGAGCTGGACACCTTGCCGATTGGCAAGGCCGAAGTGCGCCGCCGCGGCCGCGGACTGGCTCTGCTCAGCTTCGGAGCCATGCTCGCGCCGGCCGCCGTGGTGGCCGCCGAGGTCGACGCCACGCTGGTCAACATGCGCTTCGTCAAGCCGCTCGACGAAGCGCTGCTGGTGGAACTGGCGAAGACCCACGACGCCTTCGTCACGCTGGAAGACAACGCCATCGCCGGCGGCGCCGGCTCGGCCGTGGCCGAATGCCTGGCCGCGCACGGCATCACGCTGCCGATCCTGCACCTTGGCCTTCCAGACGCGTATCTGGAACACGGCAGCCGCGAGGAAGTGCTGAGCATGGGCGGGCTGGACTTGCCGGGCATCCGTCAGGCGATCCGAGCACGCTTTCCCGTGTTGGCCACCGCCACCGCCTAAGCCAACACAATCACCGGTGACCGATTAAGATCGGCCCGGGGTGGCTGCCCGGAGAGCGGCGGCGCATTCAGGGGATCCACGCGCAAACCAAGCAACGACAGCATCGAGCCCGGTGCCGGGGAGCAATCGCCGACACCGGACGCGGGCCCGTCCGGGGGCCGGAAACGCGCCGGACATCGTGCGCGCGGGCGCAACGCCCGTGCGAAGGAACGACCAAGGAGGAGGTACGCATCATGTTAGGAACCAAGAGCAAGACCTGCGCCGCAGTCGCGGCGCTCGCGCTGTTCGCTGGCACAGCTTTCGCCGGCACCTTTCCGGACTACGGTTTCCAACCACCGTCGGACTACAAGGGGCCAATCTTCAAACTGAGCCAGAACTATCCGCAGACCGCGCCCAAAGGCGTCCCGGCGTTCTTCAAGCTGTTGCCAAAGAAGTTCACCAACAACTTCGAGGACTGGCGCACCTACGCCGACGCCGTAAAGCACTACTGCCTGGAGGGCAACGTCGAGGCCGACTGGTACGTCGAGAACAACACCGTGCGCCACTGGTACCACGTGCCCTGGCAGCACTACGGCCCCTCCGGCCGCGAGGGCATCCACGGCCTGACCAAGGAAGCGCAGATCCAGTCCAAGCAACTGGCGCCGTCCCAGACGACCACCGGCCAGACCTATGCCGTAGGCATCTACAACGACATCGGCGGCTACGCGATCGGCCGGGTATGGAAGAACCCGATGGATCCCGATCCGTCCGTCGTCTCGCAGCCGAACAGCTTCCCGGACGGCACCGTGGTGTGCAAGCCGCTGTTCGCCGACGTCGTGCTGTCGCAGGTGCCGTTCCTGGAAAATCCGGTGCTGTGGAAGGGCTACGTCACCGACAGCTTCGACTCGGCCAACCGTGTGGTGAAGGACGTAGCGTTGATCCAGATGGACTTCGCCGTGCGCGACAAGCGCGTGCCGGGTACCGGCTGGATCTTCGGCACGTTCCAGTACAACGGCGCAGTCACCGGCAAGCCGGGTTGGGACAACCTGGTGCCGGTCGGCGTGATGTGGGGCAACGATCCGGAAGACAACGGCGATAAGTACACCAACAAGCAGCCGACTGAGACCCGGATCAATCCGGACCTCAAGGAGACGGCGATCAATGCCAAGCCCGAGCTGCCGCCCACCCACCTGGGCTGGAACGGCCGCCTTGACGGCCCGGTCGACAACCCGGTCAGCGCCTGCATGAGCTGCCACATGACCGCTGAGAGCCCGCAGGTCGCCCCAATGAACCCGACCTTCCAGGCCAATGTGCCACCGGTCGGCTCGAAGGAGTGGATGCGATGGTTCCAGAACGAGATGGCAGGCGTGCCGTTCAGCCCCGGTCAGGCGCTCAGTACCGACTACAGCTTGCAACTGGCTGCCGGCATCCAGAACTTCTACGACTGGAAGTGCAACCAGGGCGGCGTGTTCGCCAATGGCGTCAACGCCTGCCAGCAGGCCGGCGCGGCCAAGTTGAAGTTGCTCAAGTCCGGCCGGCCGCCGGTGAAGATCTACAAGATCGAACGCGATCGCTCGCTAGAGAAGATCGACTGATGTGACGGCGTCCCCGGCCCTGCCGGGCCGGGGACCTTGCGCCGAATCGATTCAGTACCGCTACCCTGCCGCATCGCGCCGCCCACCGCTGACGCGATCGCGGCCTTCCAGATCTTGCGCGGTGAACACCTCAGCGTATCCCGCATGTTCGAGCAGCCCACGGCAGGCCTCGCCCTGGTTCCAGCCGTGTTCGAACAGCAGCCAGCCGCCGGGCAGCAGGTGCTGGCGCGCATCGGTGACGATACGGCGGATGTCGTGCAGGCCATCCGGGCCGGAAGCCAGGGCCGAGGCCGGCTCGAAACGCAGGTCGCCCTGCGCAAGATGCGGGTCGTCCGCCTCGATATACGGCGGATTAGAGGCAATGAGATCGAAGCGCACCTCGCCCAGCGGCGTCAGCCAGTCGCCGTGCACGAACTGCACGTTCGGGATGCAAAGCCGCCGCGCGTTGCGCTGAGCGACCACCAGCGCCTCGGCGCTGGCATCGGTGGCCGTGATCCGCGCACGCGGCCGCTCGGTGCCGATCGACAGTGCGATAGCGCCGCTGCCGGTGCCCAGATCGGCCACGCGCATGGGCACGTCGTCGGCCAGGCGATCGAGCACCAGCTCCACCAGCCGCTCGGTCTCCGGCCGCGGGATCAACGTGGCCGGCGTCACCTCCAGCTCCAGCGACCAAAAGCCCCGGCGACCGGTGATGTAGGCAACCGGCTCACCGAGCTGGCGTCGCCGCACGAGTTCGACGAAGGCACGCTCGTCGGCCAGCGAGAGCACGTCGTCGGCGTGCGCCAGCAGCCAGCTCGCTGGCCGGCGCAGCACATGCTGCAGCAACACCTCGGCATCAATCCGATCGCCGAGGCGACGCGCGGCATCACCCAGGGCGTGGCGTACTTCAGTCATGCGTGGCGGTGTCCGTGGGAGAGGTCGGCGGCAGATCCGGGGGCGTTGCCTTGGCCGCCCGCTTGCGCCAGTAGCCACCCTCGCTCCACGCGCCGAAGGCCCAGCGTAGCCAACCGATGAGCGCATTGGCCAGCCACAGCGCCCACCCCAGCATGGCGATCTTGTAGACCCACAGCGACACACTGAACACGCCGGCCGATGGCAACGCACCGGTGCTCTGGTCGGCAAACCAGCGCAGCTGCCACGCGGTGGAGCCGTTGCCGGCCACGTGCATGTCGGGCAGGCCGAGCAGGCCGCGCGGCACCGCCCCCACCAGCGCCAGCAGGGCAAGCGCGGTGAGTATCGCCAGTGCGATCTGCAGCAGGTTGAACGCCACATCGTTACCCGCTCGCACGCCGCGGGCACGCAGTCCCAGCGCGATCAGCCAGACCACCACCAGCGCGTAGGCGCTCCACGCGAACGCCGAGAAACCCAGGCCGAGCAGCAGCCAGTGATGAAAGCGCAGCGGCGTTGGCGCGTAGCGCGCGAGCAGCCACGACGCCAGCAACAGCACCACCAACTGCGACCAGTACAGCACGGCGGGCCCCATCGAAGGCCCCCAGGTCCACAGCACCCAGCGGTCCTGCGGCAGTTGCAGGCTGAGCCCCAGGTTGGCGACCGGCGCGCGCAGGTCCAGCGCGGGCGTCATCGTGCGCGTCGCCACGCCGTGCGGCACGCGCAGCACCACGTCGAAACGATGCACGCCCGGCAGCAGCGGCAGGCCGAGCCGGCCGTCGCGAACGGCGAGGGACAGGGGTTGTCCGTCGCGTCGCGCCTGCAGCAGTTCGGCGCCGGCCGGCAGTGTGATCGCGTGCTCGCCTCCACGCGTACTGCGCGCGGTGAGCGAGAGTGTGGTCTCGCTGGCGCGCTCCCCTGCCGCGGTAGTGGCCTGCAGGCGGTCGAACGCGATGCTGCTGCCGGCGACCGCCTTGGGTTCGCTCAGCGCCAGCGTCAGCGTTTCACCCGGCAGCGGCTGGAAACGCAGCCCGTGCGAAGTCGCGCTGGTCGGTACGCCGTGCGCTTCGATGTGCCACATCGGCGCGGCGTCCACCTGCCAGACCTCGGCGCGCTGGCCCAGCGGTGGCGCCTTCAGCGTCAACGTGGGCGCACGATCGAGGCGGCTGGTCCACATCACCACGGGGTCGTTCGCGTTGAAGCTCACCTGGATGGCGCCGTCACGCACCAGCGCGCCGTCACCCTGCGGATGCTCACCCGGCAGCAGCGGCAGGCTCACACTGAAGCCACCGTCCTGCGGGGCGAGGCGCTCCACCGTGGTCTGCACGGTCCAGTCCACGCCGAAACTCAGCAGACGGGTGACCCGCACGTAGGCAGGCAGGCTCTGCGTGACGGCCAGCGCGCTACCGTCAGCGGCCGCACGCTGGCGGCTCAGCGCCACGCTGTCGCCGAGCAGGCGGTCATTGTCCAGCCCGCTGGCGCCCCAGCCTTGGCCGATGAAGCCCACGTGCCCGGGATGGAGCGGGAAGCGCAGGTTGGCGCTGTCGGCACCGGCAGCGAGGCGGTAGTGCAGGGTCACCCGGTGCACGCCGCGATCGAGCCGCAGCATCAGCGTGTCATCGCGGTTCACCAGCGCGGCCGGCTGCGCATCGACACGCGCATCGAGCAAGGTGAGTGCGTCGTCGCCCTGCGGCAGTGGTAAGCCGACGTTCGCGCCGGCGTGCGCTTCCAGCGCGATGTCGAGCGTGTCGCCGCTGGCCTGCAGCTGGGCGTCGGCGATGGCGGCGCAGTCGGGCGCGCATTTGGGCGCCTCGGTGAGACGCTCGCGCAGCTGCGCGAGCATGGCTTGATCCGGCATCGACGCGACGGACACCTGCTGCGCCCGTGCCACGTGCGGGCCAAGCAGCGCGAGCATCAGCATTGCGGCACTCGCCGCACTGCGTCGCCAGTCGTTCCAGTGCCCGCGCAGCGGCGTGACCAACGGCGGCACCATGCGCCCCAGCAGCACGCCGAGCAGGGCCACCATCAACACGCGCAGGAGGCGCACCAGCCATGCCGGCGCGATCACCAGGCGGGTGGTCTGTTCTGCCGTGACGGGACCGGACCAGCTCAGTCGATAATCGTTGCCGGTGTTCCATTCCGGCTCGCCCGCACCGGCCTGCACCACGCTGCGGCTGTCCAGCGGCGCGCTGGCAGTATCGATGGCCGAAGCGGTGACCGAGGCTAGAATGCCGGCGCGATCGGGCGCTGGGTTGGTAGAGGCTTCTTCCACGGCGGGTTCGGACGGCGGAGGCGGCGGAAGAGGCGTCGCCATCGGCATGGGGGGTGCAGGCGGGGCAGGGGCGGCGGACTTGTCCTGCGGCTGTTGCCGCTGCTGCATCGCGAGTTGATCAAGCGACTCCATCCGCGCCTGCGCGACCATGCGGATCGTGCCCTGCGCGACGCCACCCTCCAACTGCGGATGCAGCGCGTACTGCAATTGCGTGGCGGCGAACGGCAGCGTCCACAGCGCCGCCAGCGCGAACGCGCCCAACGCCACGAAGCGCGCCGCCGCACGCAGGCGACCGTCCGGCAGCGCGCGCAGCAGCAACGCAAGCGCCAAGGCCAATGCCAGCGTCCAGCGCGGCGCGCCACTTTCATGCTGTGCCAGCGCGAGGAACACGGCGGCCAGCGCGGCCCACGGCCAGCCCAGCGCGCGGCCGGCGAGCAGGGCGATCAGCGCGACCACGAACAGGTCGAGCAGGGTCCACTGCGCGATCCACGAATCCGGCGAACGGTCTGCGCCACTGGCGCCAACCAGGCGATAGCCCGGCGGCAGGTGCAAGGTGGCGTCGATGCCTTCCAGCGGGATCTGCCAGCCGCCGCTGGGCAGGCTCCCGCCGTGCTGCGCCACGCGCAAGCCGGCGCGCAGGTCCAGCGCCTGCTGGCGCAGCTCGACGCCGCTGCGGCCGTCCTGGCCCTGGCTGATCAGCAGCGGCGCGCCGCCCTGCTCCGCCCGCTGCAGTTGCCACGGCGCGCCGACGTCGAGCCGCTGCTGGTGGCGCAGCGTGCCGGTGAGATGGTCGACCGCGCTGAGGCCGCGGCCGTCGAAATCCAGCCACAGCTCACGCTGCAATTGCAGCTGGTCGCCCTGCCCGCCTTGGTCGCCGCGATTGCCTTCGACGATGGCGAGTCCGTGGCTGGGATCCACCGCAAAGGCGGGGAAGCTGAGCCAGTCGGCCGGCACGCCGGCGCGGGATGCATCCACGCCCTGACCTTCGACACGCGTGCCGCGCAGATCGGTGTTGTCGGCGTAGCTCCAGATTTCCTGCGCCGGCCAAGGCGCGCCGGGCGGCTTCCACGTCACGCCGGCCAGCGGCGCGGTAGCGCGCGCATCCAGCGTGATCGTCCATTGGCCGGGACGCAGCTGCACGCGCAGGCGGCCGTCGCTCTCCAGCCGTGCGGGCAGGTCGCCGGACAGCGCCGTGGCGACGAAGCCGGCCGGCAGCGCCGGGCCCAGCAGCTGTTCGCGCGCCGTGCCGGCGACGTTGATCTGCAGCCGGGTTTCCAGCGTGGGCGGCAGGCCGTCGGCAATCTGCCGATAAACACGCAGCGACAGCGCATCGGCGGCGCGTGCGGCAGCGGCGGCTTCGCCCAGGGTCAGTCGATCGTCGTTGCGCTCGATGCGCTCCACCGGCACGCCGTCGATCGACAGGTCGACCAGCGCGATCGACGGCGGCAGCGCCAGCGTCGATGGCCGCGCGGACCACGCGATGGCGCCCTCCAGCCGATGACTACCGGCGCCCAGCCACAGCGACGGCTGCTCGCGATGCGCCAGCACCGGCTGCGCCTGGCCGTCCACGCGCACCTGCTGCGGCCAGTCGCGCTCATCGCCGGGCAAGGCCACCCAACCGGGCGCATCCAGCCGCACTTGCAGCGTGAAATTCGCGCCGTTGGCATCGGCCTGCAGCGCGAGCCGGCCCGGCCAGGCGCACTGGCGCGCGTCATTGGCCGTGCCCGGACTGTTGAGCAACGGGCACGCCTGCTGGGGGCGGTCGTGCAGCACCCATCCCTGCCAGTCGCGCAGTGCGGGCGGAATGTCGTTGTCCTGCGCGCGTAGCGGCGCGGTCAGCAGCGCAGCCAGCAGCGCCAGACCGAGCCACCCACTCCATGAACCACGTTGCATGGTCTTCCCCTTCCCGCTTGGTGAGCGCAGGCAGTGTAGGCGATGGCGTGGCGCCCGCGATGGCCACGCTGCATCCCGGAGTTCGCTCCGCCCGTAAGCCAAGGGCACGTCCTCCGGATGAAACGCCACTCGGCGCGATTCGGGGTCATCGCACGTTCGCTCCCCCTGCACGCACGCGCCATGCCGTGTGCGAGAGAGTCTTTCAATGCATCCATTCAGCGATTCCCGCCGCGCCGCCTCCCCCGCCAAGCCGATCCCCCGCAGCCATGCGCGGCGATGGCGAGGCATGGCGGCCCTGCTCGCCGCCGGCCTGCTCAGCGGCTGCCAGGCCACGCTGTTCGCGGGTCTCAACGCCACCGCGCGCGACCAGGGCGTGGTCGCCACGCACGACGTCAGCTTCGACGCGACGCATCAGCTGGCGCTGGATGTGTACCGCCCAGCCGACGCGCGCGGCGCACCGGTGGTGGTGTTCTTCTATGGCGGCAGCTGGAAATCCGGCAAGCGGCAGTGGTACCGATGGGCCGGCGAAGCATTGGCGCGACGCGGGCTGGTGGTGGTGATCCCCGACTACCGCAAGTGGCCGCAGGTGCGCATGGATGGCTTCATGCGCGACGCCGCGCGTGCCGTGGCGTGGTCGCGCGAACACGCCGGTGAATACGGCGGCGATTCCACTGCCCTGTTCCTGATGGGCCACTCGGCCGGCGCGCACATCGGCGCCCTGCTCGCCACCGACGATCGTTGGCTGCAAGCGGTGGGCATGAAGCCGGACCAGCTGCGCGGCTTCATCGGCCTGGCCGGCCCGTACGATTTCCTGCCGCTGAAAGACCCCGACTTCGTCGACATGTTCGGCCCCACCCACGCAGCGCAGCTGAATTCGCAGCCGGTGCACTTCGTCAACGGCGACGAGCCGCCGATGCTGCTGATGCAGGGCGCCACCGACAAGATCGTGTGGCCGCGCAACGCGCGCTCGCTGGGCGCCACGCTGGAGAAGGCCGGCGAGTCGGCACAGGTCACGCTGTATCCGGACATCGGCCACTTCGCGATCCTGCTGGCGATGTCGCGCCCGCTGCGCGGCAAGGCGCCGGTGCTGGAGGACACGTTGGCGTTCATCCGCGAGCATGCGGGTGCGCAGGCCGCCGCCGCGCTGACGGGGGATCGGGTGGTGCGTTCGCCCTGAGGCTGCGCCAAAGAAAACGCCGGGCGGCGAGCCGTCCGGCGTTTTCTTCTGCGGAGGAAGCGTCTTTCGTAATTCCCGCGAAGAGCTTTTCAACAGCCACAGGCTGTTCAAGCGGGAGGCGCTTTTCAACGGCGGATGCCGGTCATCCATCTGCGCGTGCCGAACATCAAATGGATTCCCGCTTTAGCGGGAATGACGTCGGGAGGTCTTTCGGATTTCCGGTGTGCACCAACGACGCACCGGTGACGCAGGCGACGCTTCGCGCGAACGGTAGCTGCAATGTGCCGTCACACCCGCTCCTGTCGGCAGAGCGGGCGTGACCGATCACCTCAGCGCAGGATCGCGTTCGCGTCCTGCTTCTGCTTCAGTGCCGCGCATAGCAGGGTGGCTTCGCCGGTCTGCGCCAGGCCGCGGGCGGCGCCCGGTGCCTGGTTCACCCGATCCTTGAAGAACGCCTGCAGGCGATCCGCCTCCGTCTTGGAGCAGCCGCCGCCGCCCATCAGGCCGGGCAGGCGGCCGCCGGCGAAGCTGCCGGTGCGGGCGAGGATCTGGTCGTAGTGCGCCACCGACCACTTCCACATGCCGTCGCGCTCGGCCCGGGTGTCGCGGCCGCCGCGGAACAGCGCAGCCATCTCACCCACCTTCACGTCCTTGCTCAGCGCGAAGTTGCGGATGCGCTCGACCTGGGTGGCGTCGTCCACGCTGCCCAGTCCGCCGAGGATGGCGTTGCGCAGCGCCGGGTCGCTGGTCTTGGGCAATTCGGCGATCAGTTTGTCGACCACCGGCTTGCCGTGCTCCTGCGCGGCCACGCCCAGCGCCACGCCGAGCAGGTCGGGATCGGCCGCAGCGAGGTCGAGGCGGCCGTCGGCCTTGGGCTTGAGCGCGGCCTCACCCTGCTTGAGCAGTTCCGCACGCACCGCCGGCAGCTTGACGTCCATGGCGAGGAAGTTGGCCAACGTGCTGCGCATCAGCGAATCGCCATCGGCCTCGCCCGCCTTGCGGCGGTAGCCCAGCGATTCGAGCCGCGGCAGATAGGCGTCCTTCGCCCAGGTGGTGAGCTTGGCGCGCTGTGCGTCGGTGCTGGCGAGCTGGCCCCAGATCCACTCGAAGGTGCCCAGCGGCGCGGTGGCGACTTCGTCGGTCTTGGAGGCGGCCAGCGGCTTGAGCGCGGCGAGCGCGTCGCCGGCATCGATGTCGCCGTGGCGGAAGCTGGCGCTCACCGCATCGGCGTAGGCCAGCTGCTCGGTGTCGGCCAGCGAGCCGATCTGCTTGCCCAGCGAGGCCAGGTCGGCCTTGGTCATGCCGAAGCGGTAGTAGCCCTGCGCGCCGGCGTTGGGCATCACCCAGGTCGGGTTGCTGGCGCCGGCCAGCACCATCGAACCCTGCGCCTTGTCGAGCATTTCGCAGCTCACCTTGCTGCCATCGGCGGTGCCGTAGCGCACGCACACCGGCACGCCCCACACGCGCGCGCTGTCGCCGGTGGAACCGACCGGCAGGTAGCGGCTCTGGCTCAGATGCAGGATGGTCTGGCCGCCCTTCTGCTCCAGCTTCGTCTGCACGTACGGCACGCCGGACTGGTTGAGGAAGCTCTTGAACGCGTTCTTGAAATCGGCGCCCTTGTCGGCGGCCTGGGCGATGGAGTCGACCAAGTCGTCGGCGGTGGCGTTGCCGAACTTGTGCGCCTGGATGTACGCGCGCATGCCCTGCTGGAACACCGCCGGCGTCACGTAGTTCTCGAACATGCCCAGCACCGCCGCACCCTTCTGATAGGTGATGCCGTCGAACGCGGTCATGATGTCGCCGTTGCCGGTGATCTCCTGGCGGATCTTGCGCGCGCTGACCAGGCTGTCGTTGTTCATCGCGCCCTGCGCGCCGCGGATGCGGTCCAGGTCGGCGCGGTATTCCGGGTGCACCTTCATCGTCACCTTCTGCTGCATCCAGGTGGCGAAGGCCTCGTTGAGCCAGATGTCGTTCCACCACGCGGTGGTGACCGTGTCGCCGGTCCACTGGTGGGCCAGTTCGTGCGCGGTGACGTTGAACGAGCCGCGCACGTACTGCGCCGGGGAATCCGGATCGAGCAGAAGCAGCCAGTCGCGGAAGGTGACCAGGCCCGGGTTCTCCATCGCGCCGGCAGCGAAGTCCGGTGCGGCGAGCAGGTCGAGCTTGTCCCACGGATAGCCGAAGCCGTAGTAGTCCTCCAGCGCGTGGATGATGCTCGGCGTCTCGCTGAGCACGTGCTGCATGCGGTGGCCCTCGCCCTTCGCGGCCACGCCGCGCAGCGGCAGCACGGTGGTGCGGTAGTCGTCCGGCTTGATGTCCGGGCCGTTGACGATGTCCCACGGGCCCACGCCGAACGCCACCAGGTAGGTCGGCAGCGGCTTGGTCTGCGAGAAGGTGAGCGTCTTCCAGCCGTTGCCGTCGTCCACTTCCTTCACCTGCGCGGTGTTGGCCACCGCGTTCTCGTCCTTCGGCACGGTGAGGGTGATGTCGAACGGCGTCTTGATGCCGGGCTCGTCGAAGCCGGGAAACGCGTAGCGCGCGCTGATCGGCTCCATCTGCGTCATCGCATAGGGCTGGCCCTCATGGCTGACCTTGTACAGGCCCTGCAGCTGCTGGTTGAGCGGCGCAGAGTAGTCGATCGCCAGGGTGATGGTCTGCGGCTTCAGCGTGCGGCCGAAGTCGATACGCGCCACGCCTTCCTTCGGCGCCACCGCCACGTAATTGCCCGCGGCGGTCTTGCCGGCGGCGTCGGTCACGGCAACCTTGGATACCTTCAAGTCGGCGCCGTGCAGCCACACGTAGTCGGAGGCCTGCGACAGCTTCACGGTGATCACGGTATGGCCGGAGAAATCGGCCTGGCGCGGATCCACCTTGAACGCGAGCTGGTAAGACTGCGGCATCGCCCAGCCGGGCAGGCGCCCGTGCGGCACCGCATCGGCGCCGGCGGCGAACGCGCTGGCGCAGCAGGCGGCCAGGGCAGTGAACATGAGCGGGCGGGCTAGGCGCATGGAGGGGCTTCCTGTGACGAGGGAACCCTGAACGCTAGGCGGCACATGACTTCCGACACAGTGCCAGAAGGCATGGCTGCCACCCTCGTCGCGCCCGGACAACAGCAAAAAAAAACCGGCGACGAAGGAGGGACTTCGTCGCCGGCGGGGTGGCCCGCGTGCCGGCCGGGAAGGGGGAAGGCCGGGCGGGCTCGGGCTGCTGCGGTCGCGGGGAGATCGGGCCCGGGAGGGGGTGAGGCCCGCCGCATCAGCCACGCTGCGCACGATACGCACCGCCCTTGCATTGCACAAATTGATTGTTAGCATCGCAACCATAGCCGTGAGCTATGCAACTTCCCGAGGCGTGCCATGAACCTGCGCGATCTGCACTATCTCGTCGCCCTGGCC
This sequence comes from Dyella sp., assembly GCF_051962475.1. Classification (GTDB taxonomy): domain Bacteria; phylum Pseudomonadota; class Gammaproteobacteria; order Xanthomonadales; family Rhodanobacteraceae; genus Dyella_A. The sequence continues at coordinate 17,528 of NZ_JBQCCF010000059.1, read as the reverse complement.
GAGCATCGCCATTTCGGCCATGCCGCCGAAGCCTGTTTCGTCAGCCAGCCCACGTTGTCGACCCAGATCAAGAAGCTGGAAGACGAACTGGGCGTGGCGCTGGTCGAGCGCACGCCGCGCAAGGTGCTGCTCACCGAGGTGGGCCGCGAGATCGCCGATCGCGCACGAGAGGTGCTCAACGAAGTGGAGCAGATTCGAGCGGTGGCGCGGCGCACGCGCGACCCGGAGTCGGGCACGGTGCGCCTGGGCATCTTCCCCACCCTGGGGCCGTATCTGCTGCCGCACTCGGTGCCGATGGTGCGCGAGGCGTTCCCCAAACTCGAACTGCTGCTGGTGGAAGAGAAGACCGAAACGATCGTGCGGCTGCTGCGCGAGGGCAAGCTCGACGCGGGCATCCTCGCCCTGCCGCTGCACGAGGACAGCCTGCATGTGGAGTATCTGTTCGAGGAACCGTTCGTGCTGGCGGTGCCGCAGTCGCATCACCTGGCGCACAAGCAGGGGCTGCTGAAACTGGCCGACCTGTCGCACGAGAGCCTGCTGCTGCTGGAGGACGGTCACTGCCTGCGCGACCAGGCGCTGGAGGTGTGCCACCTGGCCGGCGCGGGCGAGCGCAACGGCTTCCGCGCCACCAGCCTGGAAACGCTGCGCCAGATGGTGTCGGCCGAAGTGGGTATCACCCTGCTGCCGACCCTGGCAGTGAAGCCGCCGGTGGCGCCGTCGGGCAATCTGCACCTGATCGAGTTCAAGCATCCGGCGCCCAGCCGCCGGCTGGCGATGGTGTGGCGCAAGAGCTCGGCGATGCATGGTTTCCTGCTGAAGCTCGCCGCCGTGTTCAAGCGCCTGCCGCCGGAGCTGCTGGACCCACGCTCGGTCACCACGACCTCGACACTCAACGTCAGCGCGCCCCGCACCAAGGCTGCGAAAGGCGCCCGCGCCATCCGGAGCGGCGACGCATGACCGGACGCCAGCTCGCGCTGGCTGCCGCCGGGGTGCTGGTGCTGTGGGGCGCGTTGCACACGTGGCAACGGCGCCCCCTGCACGCGGCGCCGGGCGTACTGGCCGCCGAGGCGCCGGAGCAGATCGACCTGGACAGTCCCGCGCAGCTGCAGCGCGACGACGTCACCCTGCTCACCCGCGCCCACTTCGACGCCACCGCCCGGGTGCTTTCGCGCGAGGACTACCGCTTCGATGCCGGCGCTTCGCTCGCCCCCACCGACCTGGCGCTGGGCTGGGGCCGCATGTCCGACAGCGCGGTGCTGGACCGCATCGAGGTCAGCCAGTCCGACCGCTTCTACTTCTGGCGCGTGAAGGATTACCCGATTCCCCGCCGCGAGATCGAGGAATCCAGCGCCAACATGCACCTGATCCCCGCCGACGCCGGCGTGCGTGCGATGCTCGATCGCGTGCGCGCCGGCGAGGTGGTGCGCATCGAAGGCTTCCTGGTGGACGCCAGCCGTCCGGACGGCTGGCACTGGAACAGCTCGCTCACCCGCGAGGACACCGGCAACGGCGCCTGCGAACTGGTGTACGTGGAGTCGCTCACCATCGAGCGCTGATCCGGGGCGACGTCAGATCCGACCGAGCAGCCACAGCACCACCAGGATCACCAGGATCACGCCGACGATGCCCGACGGGCCGTAGCCCCAGCTGCGCGAATAGCCCCAGGTGGGCAGGCCGCCGATCAGGGCGAGGATGAGCAGCACGATGAGAATGGTGACAAGCATGGACGGTCCCTCCGTTGCGATGGATCGCGCCGCAGGCGGCGGCACGCAGCCGCGGCCACAGGCCGCGCTTGCCGCGCACCGTCACCTGCGCGCGGTGTCCGAGCCGTCAACGAACAGCGAAGAGCGCCCATGCAGCGATGCCTGGTTCAGCCCGGTGAGCACGCTTTCACGTCAGTAGTGCAGCAGACCGTGCAGCAACGGCGTGCCCTGCCAGCGCGATCGCCCGCCGAGGGCATCGAGCTCGATCACCACTGCCGCGCCCATCAGCTGCGCACCGAGCTGCTCCACCAGCGCTCGGGCCGCGAGTAGAGTGCCGCCGGTGGCCAGCACATCGTCAACCAGCAGCGCGCGCTCGCCGGCGCGGAGCGCGTCGTCGCGAGCCTCCAGGCGGTCACGGCCGTATTCGAGCTGGTAGTCCACCCCGGTCACCGGCGGCGGCAACTTGCCTGGCTTGCGCAGCGGCACGAAGCCGGCGTTGAGCTTCTGCGCCAGCGCGGCACCGAAGATGAAACCGCGTGATTCGATCCCGCACACCGCCTGCACGCCCTGCCCCAGCCAAGGCTCGGCCAGCGCGTCGATGCAGCGCGCGAAGGCGCTGGCGTCAGCCAGCAGCGGGGTGATGTCGCGAAACACGATGCCGGGCTGGGGGAAATCGGGCACGGCACGAACGTAGGCGGCGAGCGGATGCATCGGCAGGTTCCGAAAAAGGGGGCGATCAGGCAGCGCGACGCGGCCGCCACGTGCCGAGCAGGATACCGGCCAGCGCCACGATCAGGCCGCACCAGTCCAGCGCCACGGTGGGACGGGCGAACAGCGCCACGTCCAGCACGAACGCCAGCGCCGGCTGCAGCAACAACAGCAGGCCCACCAGCGAGGCCGGCAGGCGCGGCATCGAGCGCACGATCAGCAGCCAGGCGACCACCTGGCCGAGCAGACCCAGCGCCAGCAGCGAACTCCAGCCGCGCAGCGTGACCAGCGCCAGCGACTCGCGCTCGATCACGCACCACGCGCCCAGCGCCGCCGCACACAGCAGGCTCATCAAACCGAGGAACTGCGCCGGCGCCAGCGCGGTGCGCCCGGACAGCGCGCGGCGAAAGCTCAGCAGGTAGACCGTATAGGCAAGGCAGCTGGTCAGGCCGAACCACACGCCGAGACGATGCGCCGCATCGAACAGCGACCAGTGCGCGCCCACCAGCAGCCACAGCCCCGCCAGTGCCAGCACCATGCCCGGCCAGAACGCCGGCGCCAGCCGCTCGCGATAGGCCACCACGCCCACCAGCGCGAGCAGGAACACCTGAAAATTGGTCAGCAGCGTGGCCACGCCCGGCCCCACCCACAGGATCGAGCGATGCCACAGCAGCAGGTCGCCGGCCAGCCCCAGCGCGGGCAGCAGGGCTAGCAGCACATCGCGACGACCGATCGGGCGCCAACGGCCGGTCACAACCACCCAACCCAGCAGCGCCACGCCACCGAACAGCATCCGATAGAACGCCGACACCGCCGGCGCCACCTGCGCCAGCACCACGAAGATGCTGGTGCACGAGAGCAGCGCCGCGCCGGCCACCATCGCCAGCACGTCGGCGCGGTGCGGCAGCGCGGTCGCTCCCGGCAGCGCCGGATCGGTCGAAGAGGCAGCCATCGATGGGCTCAGGCGATGAGCGGGCCGGACAGGCCCGGATCGGCGTCCCAGTCGGCCGACGCGGCGCGCGATTCCGCCAGCGCCCGCTCCACCTCGGCCACCACGCGGTCGGCGGCCTCACGCGCCGCCTCGGGCACCATCACCGCCACGTAATCCATCGCCGGCAGCTGGCCCACGCCGCCGGTGAGGTATTCGCCGGTGACGAAAGCGGGGATCTCGGCACGCTCCAGTGCGTCCTTCACCAGGTGGGCATCGATCAGGGTTTCGGCGCGGTAGGCGATGTGCATACCCTGCACGCTAGTGCGGATGCGACACCCCGGCAAGCGCGCTGCCGCGGGGCGTGCGGGTGGCTGGCAACGTGCGACCGGGTAAACTCGGCAGCTTTCCGCCCACGCGTCAGCGAGCTGAAGTCCCCGATGTCCAACGAAACCCCCAGCGCCCCGTCCAGCCCCGCGTCCGACGCGCCGCGCGACTTCATCCGCCAGATCATTCGCGACGACCTGGCCAGCGGCAAGCACGCCAGCACCCGCACGCGCTTCCCGCCCGAGCCCAATGGCTACCTGCACATCGGCCACGCCAAGGCGATCTGCCTGAATTTCGGCATCGCCCAGGAGTTCGCCGGCGGCTGGTGCAACCTGCGCCTGGACGACACCAACCCGGGCAAGGAAGACCCCGAGTTCGTCGAGGGCATCAAGGACGACGTGCGCTGGCTCGGCTACGACTGGCACGAGCTGCGCCACGCCTCGGACTACTTCGAGGTGTTCTACCGCGCCGCGATCAAGCTGATCGAGGACGGCAAGGCCTACGTGGACGACCTCAATGCCGACGAAGTGCGCGCGTACCGCGGCACGCTCACCGAACCGGGCCGCAACTCGCCGTTCCGCGACCGCAGCGTGGCGGAGAACCTGGACCTGTTCCGCCGCATGCGCGCCGGCGAGTTCGAAGACGGCAGCAAGACGCTGCGCGCGAAGATCGACATGGCCTCCGGCAACATCAACCTGCGCGATCCGGCGATTTACCGCGTGCGCAAGATCGCCCACCAGAACACCGGCGACGCCTGGCCGATCTATCCGATGTACGACTACGCGCACTGCCTGTCCGACGCGCTGGAGTCGATCACCCACTCGCTGTGCACGCTGGAGTTCGAGGACCACCGGCCGCTGTACGACTGGTTCGTGGATGCGGTGGACCTGCCCAACCACCCCGAGCTGTGGCAGCCGCTGGTCGACGCCGGGCTGGAAACCAAGCCCAGCAAGCCGCGCCAGATCGAGTTCTCGCGCCTCAACCTCAGCTACTCGATCACCTCCAAGCGCAAGCTTGCGCAACTGGTGAACGAAGGCCACGTGGACGGCTGGGACGATCCGCGCATGAACACCCTGCGCGGCCTGCGCCGGCGCGGCTTCACTGCGGCCAGCATCCGCCTGCTGATCGAGCGCCTGGGCGTGTCCAAGCAGAACAGCGTGATCGACTACGCCGTGTTCGAAGGCTGCGTGCGCGAGGATCTGGACGCCACCGCTCCGCGCCGCATGGCGGTGCTCGATCCGCTCAAGCTGGTGATCACCAACCTGCCCGAAGGCCACGAGGAAATCCTCACCTTCGCCAACCACCCCAAGGACGAGAGCTTCGGCAGCCGCACCGTGCCGTTCGCGCGCGAGGTGTGGATCGAGCGCGACGATTTCGCCGAGGTGCCGCCGAAGGGCTTCCACCGACTCAAGCCCGAGGGCGAGGTGCGCCTGCGCGGCGTCGGCATCGTCAAGTGTGAGGCGATCGTCAAGGACGTCGACGGCCACGTGACCGAGGTGCGCTGCACGCTCGATCCCGAATCGCGCCACGGCCTGCCCGGTGCCGACCGCAAGGTGAAGGGCACCATCCACTGGGTCAGCGCTGCGCACGGCGTGGCCGCCGAGGTGCGCCTGTACGACCGCCTGTTCGCCGTGCCCGCGCCGGACGACGAAAGCGACGGCAAGAGCTGGATCGAACACATCAACCCGGAGGCCAAGCGCGTCATCACTGGCTGGGTCGAGCGCGCCGCCTCGCTGGCTGAGCCGGAGCAGCGCCTCCAGTTCGAGCGGCTGGGCTATTTCGTCGCCGACCGCGTCGACCACCACGCGCACCATCCGGTGTTCAACCGCGTGGTGACGCTGCGCGATACCTGGGCGAGCAAGGTCTGAGTCCGGTGGCGATGCTTCCGATCCAGATCCATCTCACCCTGCCGCCTTGGCTGGGCGACGTGGCCGACACCGCGCGCCGCTACCTCACTGACGAGGAACGCGTGGGGCTGGCGATCGAGCTGTCGCGCCACAACGTGGCCAACGGCAGCGGCGGCCCGTTCGGCGCGGCGGTGTTCGACGGCGAAGGGCGGCTGATCGCCGCCGGCGTGAACCGGGTGATCCCGCAGAACTGCTCGGTGGCGCACGCTGAGATGATGGCGTACATGGGCGCGCAGCAGCGGCTGCAGCGCTTCCGCCTCAATGAGGATGGCGGCCGCTACGTGCTGGCCACCAGCGCGCAGCCGTGCTGCCAGTGTTACGGCGCCACCGTGTGGGCGGGCATCGACGAGCTGCTGATCGGCGCGCGCGCCGCCGACGTCGAGGAACTGACCGAGTTCGACGAAGGCCCGCTGCCGGCGGATTGGACCGGCGAGCTGGAGCGCCGCGGCATCGCCGTGCGCCGCGACATCCTGCGTGATCAGGCGCGCACCGTGCTGGCCGCGTACGGCGAAAGCGGGCCGGGCTATTGAGCCGGCTGCGTGCCGCGCTGCCGCTGATCCTGCTGGTGCTGGCCGGCATCGCGCTGTATGCGTCCGGCACGCTGGCGCAGTTCAGCCCGGAATACCTGGTGGCCCATCAGGAGCGCCTGCGCGCGGAGATCGCCGCCGCGCCGTGGCTATCGCGGCTGGCCTACATCGGCCTGCTGACGCTGGGCATGGCCACCGGCATTCCGGGCACCATCCTGATCATCCTCGCCGGCGGCTTCGCGTTCGGCGTGGTGGAGGGCACGATCTATTCCTCCATCGCGCTCACGCTGGGCTCGCTGATCCTGTTCCTGGCCAGCCGCTACGCGTTCGGCGCCGGGCGCAAGCATCCGCCCGCGCTGGTCGAGCGCCTGCGTCACGGCTTCGCCCACCATCCGGTGAGCTACACGCTGTTCCTGCGCTTCGTGCCGGTGCTGCCGTTCGGTGCGGTCACCGTGTGCCTGGCCTGGCTGCGCTGCGGACTGTGGCTGTTCCTCGGCGCCACCTGGCTGGGCGGCACGGTGACGCTGGTGTTCGAAAACCTGGTCGGCGCCGGGCTGGGCGATGCGCTCAGCCAGAGCGACCACATCGGACTGGGCCTGCTGTTCCATCGCAGCGTGCTGCTGCCGCTGGGCGGCATCGCGCTGATCTCGCTGCTGCCGCTGCTGGCCGAGCGGTTCACGCGCCACCGCCGCATGGTGCCACCACCGGAGCACTGAGCCGGCGCGCTCGCGCCATCCGCCCGGGCCTTCTAGAATGGCGGGCTCGCGGCCCGCTGGCCGCACCCGAATCGCCTCCCCCGGACGCCATGCGCCTCTACCTGCAAACCCCGCCCGCCTCGACCGAAGCGCCGCGCTATGTCCAGATCGTGCTCGAGCAGGATCTGCTCGGCGGCTGGACGCTGTACCGCGAAACCGGCACGCAGGGCGGCAAGGCCACGCTCAAGCGCGAGCAGTATCTGGAACGCGAAGCGGCCATCGCCGCGTTCGAGAAGGCGCGCGACGCCCAGCTCAAGCGCGGCTACCGCGTGATGTTCAGCCAGGGCATGGATGGGCCCCATTCGCGCTGAGAGCCCGGCGCGTCTCGGTGCACGATTCCCCATGCGCTCTGACCAGCGGGCCCGCCCAGATCCCGATAAGGACGCATCGGGCTCCAACGATTTCACAAGGTATTCCCGATGGCTCTCGCCCCGCTGAAAAACGACCGCTTCCTCCGCGCCCTGCGCCGCGAGCCCACCGACACCACGCCGATCTGGGTGATGCGTCAGGCCGGTCGCTACCTGCCCGAATACCGCGCCACCCGCGCACGCGCCGGTAGCTTCATGGGGCTGGCGCAGAATCCCGAGTTCGCCTGCGAGGTCACGCTGCAGCCGCTGGAACGCTTCGAGCTGGACGCGGCGATCCTGTTCTCCGATATCCTCACCATCCCCGACGCAATGGGCCTGGGGCTCAGCTTTGCCGCCGGCGAGGGCCCGCAGTTCGCCCATCCACTGCGTGACGCCGCGGCGATCCAGAAACTGGCCGTGCCGGACATGGACGGCGAGCTGCGCTACGTGATGGACGCGGTGCGGCTGATCCGCCGCGAGCTGGACGGCCGCGTGCCGCTGATCGGTTTCTCCGGCAGCCCGTGGACGCTGGCCTGCTACATGGTTGAGGGCCAGGGCTCGAAGGATTTCGCCACGCTCAAGGTGATGTGCTGGAACGAACCGGCGCTCGCCCACCAGCTGCTCGACACGCTGGCCCGCGCCGTGGCGGCTTACCTGATCGCCCAGGCCCACGCCGGCGCGCAGGCGCTGATGGTGTTCGACACCTGGGGCGGTCTGCTCGGCCCGGTGCCGTTCCGCGAGTTCTCGCTGCGTTACATGCAGCGCGTGGTGGAAGCGCTGAAGGCCGATGCGGTGGCCGGCACGCTGCCGGTGATCCTGTTCTCCAAGGGCGCCGGCGCTCACCTGGCCGAGATGGCCGACACCGGCTGCGCCGCGCTGGGCGTGGACTGGACCATCGACCTGGCCGACGCGCGCCGCGCCGTGGCCGGCAAGGTCGCGCTGCAGGGCAACCTCGACCCCGCGATCCTGCGCGCCAGCCCAGACGTAATCCGCCGCGAGGCCCGCGCCGTGCTCGACAGCTACGGCAACCACCCCGGCCACGTGTTCAACCTCGGCCACGGCATCACGCCGGAAGTCGACCCGGAGCACGTGAAAGTGCTGGTGGACGAGGTGCACGCCTACGGCCGCACCTTGCGCGAAAGTTGACGCAGCTCACACTCCGCTCGACCCTGCCCGGCAGTTCCTTGCTCAAGTCCGCGTCGACTTTTGTCGATAACGCGGCGTCAGGGTATGGCGCGGATGTGCCCAGGATGAAACCGTAGTTTTCCACGGCCATCGAATGCGGCTCGCCTCATCTCCCTGCTGATAGTTCCAAGGACGAACAGGCATCGGCCTCAAGCCTCCGTGACCCCGTGTCCGACCGGACACCCTGCCACCGGCCCAGCCGCCCGCACGGTTCGCACGTCACAGGCGCATTGATCACGAGGCTACCCATGGGCAAGGAAATTCCCGATCCGCAGATGGAACTGCAGGAAATGAAGGCGTTGAGCCATGCGCTTAACCGCGTCCAGGCGGTCATCGAGTTCGATCTGAAAGGACGAATCCTCGATGCCAACGACAACTTCCTGTCCCTGCTCGGCTACTCGCTGGAGCATGTGCAGGGCCAGCACCACCGCATGTTCTGCGACCCGACTTATGCGGCCAGCGCCGAGTACAAGAAGTTCTGGGAACGGCTGGGCAGCGGCGCGTTCGACAAGGGCGAATACAAGCGCCTCACCGCCGATGGGCGCGAGGTGTGGATCAACGCCTCCTACAACCCGGTCATGAACAGTGCGGGCAAACCGTACAAGGTGATCAAGTTCGCCACCGACATCACCGCCTCGCGCACCGAAGGGGCCGAGGTGCACAGCAAAATGGCGGCGCTGGACAAGGCCCAGGCGGTGATCGAGTTCGACCTCGACGGGCACGTGCTGCATGCCAACAGCAACTTCCTGGCCACCGTCGGCTACACGCTGGAGGAGATCCAGGGCCGGCACCACCGCATGTTCTGCGACGAGGCCCTTGCCTCCAGCTCGGCCTACGCCGATTTCTGGACCAGGCTGCGCAGCGGCCAGTTCGACTCGGGCCGCTACCGCCGCATCGGCAAGGGCGATCGCACGATCTGGCTGCAGGCCACCTACAACCCGGTGCACGACGTCAACGGACGTGTGCACAAGGTGATCAAGTTCGCCTCCGACATCACCGCCCAGGTGGAACTGGAGGAATCGGTGAAGCGCCGCGCCGAGGAGGACCAGCGCAAGGTCGACGTGTTGCTGCAGACGGTGCGTCGCGCCGCTGCCGGCGATCTCACCGGCGAGATCTCGCCACAGGGTGACGAGCCGATTGACCAGCTCGCCGCCGGCATCAAGCAGATGATGGGCGACTTACGCACGGTGATCGGCAAGGTGATCGAGGGCACCCATGGCTTCACCGCGGAGTCCACCGACATCGCCAGCCAGTCGGGCTCCATGGCCAGCGGCGCACAGCTGCTGGGCGCCACGGTGGAAGAGATGAACGCCACCATCGAAGAGCTCACCGCATCGATCAACTCCATCGCCAGCAACGCGCGCAGTGCCGACCAGCTGGCCAAGGACACCCAGCTCGAAGCCGAGCGTGGCGCCAAGGCGATCGACCGCTCGATCGAGGCGATGGCGCTGATCAACAAGTCCTCCGAGGACATCAGCGAGATCATCAAGGTGATCAGCGAGATCGCCAGCCAGACCAACCTGCTCGCCTTCAATGCCGCGATCGAAGCGGCCCGCGCCGGCGAGCACGGGCTGGGCTTTTCGGTGGTGGCCGATGAGGTGCGCAAGCTGGCCGAACGCTCCTCGCAGGCGGCCAAGGAGATCTCCAAGCTGATCACCGAATCGACCCGGCGTGTCTCCCAGGGCAGCGATGTCTCCAAGGAAGCGGCCGAGGCCTTCGACAAGATCGTGTTCGGCGTGGCGCGCACTACCCAAGCCATGTCCGAGATCTCCTGCGGTGCCGACGAACAGGCCGTGGCGGCCCGCGAAGTCGCCACCGCCGTGCAGCAGATCGCCGAGGAGACGGAGAAGTCGGCCACCACCTGCGACAACATCGCCCGCTCGTGCAATTCGCTGATGACCGGCGCCAGCGAGCTGAGCCGTACCGTCAATCACTTCGCCGTCTGATCGGGGGCACCATGGTCGATACCGAAGCCCTCGCCGATCCGGTCACGCAGCGTGCGCTGTTCGCACAGGTGCGCCGGCATACCGGCATCGTGATGGCGGACCGCAAATGGACGCTCCTGCACGGCCGCCTGCGCCGGCGACTGCAGGCGCTGGCGCTGTCCAGTTACCGCGAGTACCTCTCGGTGCTGGACACTTCGGCCGAGGAGGTCGGGCACTTCATCGACCTGGTGACGACGAACGAGACCTCGTTTTTCCGTACGCCCCGCATCTGGGACTACCTGTGGCACGGCTTCCTGCCGGCCTGGCACGCGGCGCACCCCAGTGGCACGCTGCAGGTGTGGTCGGCAGCCTCCTCCACCGGCGAAGAGGCCTATTCGGTGGCGATGCTGTGCGAGGAGTTCCGCGAGCGGCATCCCACGTTTCGCTATCGCATCCTCGGCACCGACATCGCCCAGCGCGTCCTCGACACCGCGCGCGCCGGGCAATACCTGGGCCGCAACATCGATGGCCTGCGCAAAGTGCGTCCAGCCATGCTGGAGAAGTTTTTCCGGGCCGAGGGCGAGGCACACACCGTGCTGCCGGCCTTGCGCGCCGGGGTCAGCTTTCGCCCGCACAATCTCTACCAGGCGCTGCGCGATCCCACCCGCTTCGACCTGGTACTGCTGCGCAATGTGCTGATCTACTTCGACGAGGCCGGCCAGGAAGCGGTGCTGGAGAACGTGCGCCGGTCGATGGCCGAACGGGCCGTGCTGCTGGTGGGTGAATCCGAATCGCTCAGCCGCATTCGCACCGGCTTTGTGTATCAACAGCCACTGATCTACCGCAACGGTCGCGCAGCGGCATGAACAACCAGGACCTGCACGTGAAGATGTGCGAGGTGCGCACCGGCAGCGGCCGCCAGGTGCTGCGCACCACGCTGGGCTCGTGCGTGGGCATCGGCCTGCTGTGGCGCGGACGCGATCTGTGCGGACTGGCGCACTGCCTGTTGCCCGAGTCGGCCCTGCGTGCGCCGGCGCCTTCGGCCAAGTACGTCACCGATGCCCTGCCCTCGCTGCTGCAACTGATGGGCGCGGCGCACGCTGATCATGCCGAGATCGAGGCCGTGGTGGCCGGCGGCGCCTGCATGGTGCAACCGGTCAGGGTGGCTCCCTACGGCCTGATCGGCGAACAGAACGCACGGATGGCGCAGCGGCTGCTGGCGGAGGCCGGCATCCGGGTGATCCACGCCGATACCGGTGGCACGCACGGGCGCCAGCTCAGCATCGACTGCCACGCGCAGCAGTTTGCGGTCCGCACTTTCGAACGCTTCCACTAAAGGCCTTCGCCATGGACACGCAGCCCCTAGCAACCGCCCCCGCCATGGACACGGCACAGCTGTTCGGCACGTTTCACCTGGGCGACTTCGAACTGGCGCTGCCGATCGGCGCGCTGCAGGAGGTCGTGCCGTTTCCTCCGGCGATAACCCAGGTGCCGCTGGCGCCCCCTCACCTGCTGGGCCTGTTCAACCTGCGCGGCATGCTGCTCCCCATCGCCCACCTGGGCCGCTTCGTCGGCCTGACGGACGATGGCGATCGCGGCGAGGCCCGAATCGCCATCGTGGCCGCGGGCGACGCGCGCCTGGGCGTGCTGTTCGACCGCACCGGCGAAATGCTGCGCCTGCCAAGCCATCGGGTCGTGCCGTTCCGCCACGGCAGCGAGTCGCTGGGGCTGATCGAGAGCGCGTTCCACCTGGACCAGGGTGGCCGCATCGTGCAGGTGCTGTCGGCCTCGGCGCTGACGCGCCTGCCGGGTCTACCGCAAGTGCTGAACCCGGATCTCGCGGCCCAGGCACACGCGCAACGCGCGGCACAGGGGCGGCGGCGGCAGGCGGTGTCGTTCCGCGCCGGCGGCCGGCACATGGCGCTGCCGATGGGGGAAATCCACGAAATCATCCGCGTGCCGGCACTGGAGCACTCGGTGCTGGCCGATGATCGCTGCCTCGGCCGCGTGCACCTGCGCGGCGCCCCAGTGCCGGTGCTCGACTTCGCCCGCTTCCTCGGGCTGGAGCGCTGCTCCCACGGCACCGACGAGCTGCCTGGGCAGAGTGAAGACCTGCGCCGGGTGCTCGTCTTGCGCCAGGGCGACTCCTACCTGGGCCTGCTGGTGGACGAGGTGGACAGCATCGTCGCCTTCCTGGAGGCGCAACTGCTGCCGATGCCGACGATCCCCGGCCAGGCCGGCGTGTTCGCCGGCTGCATCAGCGGCCGCGCCGACGCAGCCGACGATCTGGTGCTGGTCGATGCAACCGCACTGCATGGCGACCCGTTTCTGGCCCACCTGGCCAAGGGGCACCACGACCTGTACCGCAACGAAGACGACGAGGAGGCGGCGCAGCGCTCCAGCCGCAAGGCCACGCGCGAAACCTGGGTGACCTTCCAGCTCGAGCGCCTGATGGGCCTGCGCATCGAGCAACTGTGCGAGGTCATCGACGACGACCCCACACTGATGCGCCCGCCCGGGGCGCCGGCCTATGTGCGCGGCGTGCTCAACCTGCGCCAGCAACTGATCACCGTGGTCGACCTGCGCACGCTCTACGGCATGGTAGCGACCGATGGCACGGTGGCTGGCAAGATCCTCGTGGTGGATCGCGACGGCGAGAAGATCGGCCTCGTGGTGGATGCGATCCACGACATCGTCAGCATCGACCGCGCCGACAAGCTGCGCATTCCCGGCATGGTGGCGCAGCGCCTGGACGCGGAATTGCAGCACGACCTGCACGAAGTGGTCGACCTGCCCGATCAGACCACCGTGATGCTGCTCGATGCGGCTCCCCTGATGCAGCGTCTCAGCGGCGCACGCGTGCACTGACGTGGCGCTGCGCGCCGTTAGCCACCTTCAGGGCGAACCGACGCGCGTCCACACCGCCACGTAGTCCACCACCATCGGGTGGCCTGGCTCGGTCGCTGGCACCGGGGTTTCGCGACCGCCAGAGATGGCATAGGCGAAGTCGCCGCCCATCGCCACGTTGAGCAGCAGGAAGTAGCCGCGCTGGCCGGTGACCTCCTGCCAGGTGGCCGGCGGCAGGCGATCACGGGTGATCACGCCGTAGAGCTGGCCGTCCAGATACCAGCGCAACGCTTCGGGCGCCACGCTGCGGTCCCATTCAAAGGCGTAGGTGTGGAAGCCGCCTTGGCAGCTGGTGGGGGCGCAGGGACTGTGCTGACCGATACCGTTGGGCTCGCCGCACGGGCCGTCGGGGAGCACGCCGCAATGCAGGGTGCCCCACACCAGATTGAGGCCGTTGACGTTTTCCATGATGTCGAACTCGCCCGCCTGCGGCCAGTTGCCGGTGCGGCGAAAGCTCTCGCCCAGCGCCCAGAAGGCCGGCCAGTAGCCGAGCGCCGCCTCGCCGGTGACGTTGGGCATCTGCAGCCGCGCTTCCATGCGCAGCACGCCGCCTTCCGGCGGTCGGAAGTCGTCGCGCTGCGTCTCGATGCGTGCCGAGGTCCACTCGCCTGTCGCGTCGCGCCGCGGCGTGATGCGCAGGTGGCCGTGCCCGTCCAGGCCCAGGTTGGCCGGATCGGTGGTGTAGCGCTGGATCTCGTGCGTGCCCCAGTTCGGCGGGCCACCGGGGTAGCCGTGCCCGACATCGAAGCGCCACAGCGTGGCCGAGGGCAGCTGGCCGGCGGCGCCGTTGAAGTCGTCGCTGAACTGCAGCGTCCAGCCGGCGCGTTCTGGCACCGCGGCCGAAGCAAGGCCTGCGGCCGAGGCCAGCACCAGCATCGCTGAAAGCGTCCACCACCACCGCGCGCGGCGGCCGCGCCCGCTCCGGTCCTGCTGCGCGAACCTAGCCGCGTCCCCGTTCATCCATCGCACGTACATCAAGCCCTGGCACCCGCGGCGAGCCCGCGTCGGGCGATTCTCGCATCCCCGGCACCCGGCAGACCCGGGCCCGCGCCACGCTTGCGTCGGTTGATCGATCGGACCACGCCAGCGTCGGCGCGCTTTGGCAGCCTTGGGCGCGGCCCGTACAATGCCCGCTTTACGCCTTCCACGACGCGCGCCGGCCGGTGCGCGCGCCCTAAGCGAGTCCCCATGGAAAAGAGCTTCGAACCCGCCCAGATCGAATCCACCTGGTATGCCCGCTGGGAAGCCCGCGGCGTGTTCAAGCCGGCCGACGATGGCGACACGGCCAAGGGCGATCCGTACTGCATCCTGCTGCCGCCGCCGAACGTCACCGGCACGCTGCACATGGGTCATGCGTTCCAGCAGACCGTGATGGACATGCTGATCCGCTACCAGCGCATGGGCGGCATGAACACGCTGTGGCAGGTGGGCACCGACCACGCCGGCATCGCCACGCAGAAGATCGTGGAGAACCAGCTCGCCGCCGAGGGCAAGACGCGCCACGACCTGGGCCGCGAGCCGTTCGTCGAGCGCGTGTGGCAGTGGAAGGAGGAGTCCGGCTCCACCATCACGAACCAGATGCGCCGGCTCGGCGTGGCGGCGGACTGGTCGCGCGAACGCTTCACCATGGACGAGGGGCTCTCCGCCGCCGTGCGCAAGGTGTTCGTGCAGTGGTACCGCGACGGCCTGATCTACCGCGGCAACCGCCTGGTGAACTGGGACCCGGCGCTGGGCACCGCGGTGTCCGATCTCGAGGTGGACAACGTCGAGCGCGACGGCTCGATGTGGTCGATCCGCTACCTGACCACCGATGGCGCCGAGTCGGTGGTGATCGCCACCACGCGCCCGGAGACCATGCTCGGCGACGTCGCCGTGGCGGTGCATCCGGAGGATGAGCGCTACGCCCATCTGATCGGCCAGAAGTTGCATCTGCCGCTGACCGGCCGCGAGATCCCGGTGATCGCCGACGACTACGTCGACCGCGAGTTCGGCACCGGCTGCGTGAAGATCACCCCGGCGCACGACTTCAACGACTACGCGATCGGCCAGCGCCATCAGCTCGCGCCGATCACCATCTTCACGCTGGACGCGAAGGTCAACGAACGCGGCCCGGAGAAGTACCGGGGTCTCGACCGCTACGACGCGCGCAAGGCGATCCTCGCCGACCTCGAAGCCGCCGGGCTGCTGGTGGAAACCAAGCCGCACAAGCTCAAGGTGCCGGTGAGCCAGCGCTCGGGCGCGGTGATCGAGCCGATGCTGACCGACCAGTGGTTCGTCGACCTCACCTCCGACACGCTGCGCGACGGCCGCCCGGGCGGGCGCAAGGCGATCACCGAGCCGGCGCTGCAGGCCGTGCGCGGCGGCGATATCAAGTTCGTGCCGGAGAACTGGTCGACCACCTACACACAGTGGCTGGAGAACATCCAGGACTGGTGCATCAGCCGCCAGCTCTGGTGGGGCCACCGCATCCCGGCCTGGTACGACGAGCAGGGCAACATCTTCGTGGGCGAGGACGAGGCCGACGCGCGCGCCAACGCCGTGCAGCCGCCGGTGGGTGCGCTGCGCCAGGACGAGGACGTGCTCGACACCTGGTTCTCCTCCGCGCTGTGGCCGTTCTCCACGCTGGGCTGGCCGATGGAGGGCCCGGTGAGGAACGAGCGCGGCGAGGTGGTCGCTAACTGGGAAAACGACAAGATCTTCCTGCCCAGCGCGGTGCTGGTCACCGGCTTCGACATCATCTTCTTCTGGGTCGCGCGCATGGTGATGGCGACCCTGTACTTCACCCGGCAGGTGCCCTTCCGCGAGGTCTACATCAACGCCATCGTGCGCGACGCCGAAGGCCAGAAGATGTCCAAGTCCAAGGGCAACACGCTGGACCCGCTGGACCTGATCGACGGCATCGCGCTGGAGCCGCTGGTGGCCAAGTCGACCAAGAGCCTGCTGCTGCCGCAGGAGCGCGAGAAGGTCGAGAAGCGCGTGCGCAAGGACTACCCCGCCGGCATCACCGCGATCGGCACTGACGCGCTGCGCTTCACCTTCGCCGCGCTGGCCAGCTACAGCCGCACGATCAACTTCGACATCAAGCGGGCCGAGGGCTACAAGGCGTTCTGCAACAAGCTGTGGAACGCGGCGCGCTTCGTGCTGATGAACGTGGAAGCCCCTCTCCCCACGGGAGAGGGTGGCGCGGATGCGCCGGGTGAGGGTTCGGGCGGAGCGCAGGCTTCCAGTACCTCCGTACCCTCACCCCAACCCCTCTCCCGCGGGGAGAGGGGCTTTGCCGCCCCGGTCACCGAGGCTGAGCGCTGGATCCTCACTCGCCTCAAGCAGACCCTCGTCGAAGTCGAACAGCACTTCGCCAGCTACCGCTTCGACCTGCTGGCGCAATCGCTGTACGAGTTCGTCTGGAACGAGTATTGCGACTGGTTCCTGGAGCTGTCCAAGCCCGCACTGAGCGGCAACGACGCGGACGCAGCGGCCTCCACCCGCCACACCCTGCTGGTGGTGCTGGAGGCGGTGCTGCGCGCGCTGCATCCGATCATTCCGTTCATCACCGAGGAAATTTCCCGGGAGCTGCCGCCGCACTCGGCGCCGCGCGCCGGCGCCGATGCCGCCGAAAACCTGCTGATCCAGCGCGCCTATCCGCGCGCGGCCGACTTCGCCGCCGACGAGGCCGCCACTGCCGAGATCGAATGGTTCAAGGCCGTGCTCTCCGGCGTGCGCAAGATCCGCGCGGAAATGAACATCGCCCCGGGCAAGACCATCCCGCTGCTGCTGGCCGACGGCGACGCTACCGATCGCGCCCGCGCGGCCAAGTTCGCTGCGCAGATCGCCTTCCTCGCCCGCGTCGAGACTCCTCAATGGATCGAACCGGGCGCCGACGAACCGGCCGCGGCGGCCGCGGTGGTCGGCTCGCTGCGCGTGCTGATTCCGCTCGCCGGCCTGATCGACCTCACCGCCGAGAAGGCGCGCCTCGCCAAGGAAATCGCCCGCATCGAGGGCGAGATCAAGAAGTGCGAAGGCAAGCTCGGCAACGCCAACTTCGTTGCCAACGCACCGGCCGAGGTGGTGGCGCAGGAACGCCAGCGCATCGTCGACTGGAACACCACGCTCACCGCCCTGCGCGAGCAGCAGGCCAAGCTCGGCTGATCGCGCCTTTCACTGTAGGAGCCCGCTCGCGGGCGATGCTTTTGCTCATGTAGCACATCGAGGCCAATAAGCATCGCCGGCGAGCGGGCTCCTACAGTGAAAGGCGCGATCAGCCGAGCTTGGCGTGCTGCTCGCGCAGGGCGGTGAGCGTGGTGTTCCAGTC
>NZ_JBQCCF010000058.1:0-12852 GCF_051962475.1 Dyella sp. | reverse complement strand
TTCGCCGGCGGCATCGGCCTGGCCTACTCGCGGGTGCGCTCGCGCGGCTCGCTGATCCGCGGCACCAACGGCCACTCCAACGGCCTGGTGCCGTGGCTGCGCACGCTGGATGCATCGGTGTCTGCGGTGAACCAAGGTGGGCGGCGCAAGGGAGCCGCGTGCGTCTACCTCGAGCCGTGGCACCCCGACATCGAGGAATTTCTCGAGCTTCGCGACAACACGGGCGAGGACGCGCGCCGCGCGCACAACCTCAACCTCGCGAACTGGATCCCCGACGAGTTCATGCGCCGGGTGGCGCGCGACGGCGACTGGTCGCTGTTCGATCCCAAGGTGGTTCCGCACTTCGTCGACAGCTGGGGCGAAGCCTTCGAAGCGGCCTATCGCGCCGCGGAAGCGTCCGGCCTGGCGGTGAAGACGGTGAAGGCGCGCGAGCTCTACGCGCGCATGCTGCGCACGTTGGCGCAGACCGGCAACGGCTGGATGACCTTCAAGGACCGCTGCAACGCCACCAGCAACCAGACGGCCAAACCCGGGAATGTGATCCACCTGTCCAACCTGTGCACCGAGATCCTCGAGGTGACCTCGGCCAGCGAGACGGCGGTGTGCAACCTCGGTTCGATCAACCTGGCGCGGCATGTTGTCGATGGTGCCGATGGAATGAAGCATTTCGACTTCGACCAGCTCGCCGCCACCGTGCGCACCGCGGTGCGCCAGCTCGACCGAGTGATCGACCTCAACTTCTACCCGATCGACACCGCCGCCGCGGCCAACCGCAAGTGGCGGCCGGTGGGGCTGGGCGTGATGGGCCTGCAGGACGTGTTCTTCAAGCTGCGGCTGCCGTTCGACTCGGCCGAGGCGCTGTCGCTGTCCACGCGCATCGCCGAGGAGATCTACTTCCACGCGCTCAGCCAGTCGAACGAGCTGGCGGTGGACTTCGGGATGCACCCGGGTTTCGCGGAGAGCCGCGCGGCCAATGGCGAGTTGCAGTTCGACTACTGGCCGAACGCCACGCCGCACGAGCCCTCACGCTGGGAGACGCTGCGCGCGACCATCCAGCAACACGGCCTGCGCAATTCGCTGCTGATCGCCATTGCCCCCACCGCCACCATCGCCTCGATCGCCGGCTGCTACGAGTGCATCGAGCCGCAGGTGAGCAACCTGTTCAAGCGCGAGACGCTGTCCGGCGACTTCCTGCAGGTGAACCGCTACCTCGCCGACGAGCTGAAATCGCTGGGCTTGTGGACGAGCGAGGTGCGCGACCAGATCAAGCTGGCCGAAGGCTCGATCCAGGGCATCGCGGCGATCCCCGAGCGGCTGCGGCAGATCTACCGCACCGTGTGGGAGCTGCCGCAGAAGGCGCTGATCGACCTGGCCGCCGCCCGCGCCGCCTTCATCGACCAGAGCCAGTCGCTGAACCTGTTCATGGAAAACCCGAACATCGGCCAGCTGAGCTCGATGTACATGTACGCGTGGAAGGCCGGCATCAAGACGACGTATTACCTGCGCTCGCGGCCGGCGACGAAGATCGCCAAGGCCACGGTGAGTGCGGGCAAGGCCGTCGCGCCGGTCGACCAGGAGCAAGCCAGTGCCGCGGTGTTCTGTTCGCTGGAAAATCCCGAGTACTGCGAGGCCTGCCAATAGTCGATGCCACCCATGAAGCCTTACCGGAACCTCAGCGGAAAATCCGGCGTCGCCGCCTACGAGTGCGGCGACGGCTTCATCCGGGTGCGCTTCATCCATGACGGCATCTACGAATACACCCATGCCCGGCCCGGCCGCGTCCACGTGGCGAACATGCAGCAGCGCGCCGAAGCAGGTCGCGGCCTGGCCACCTACATCAGCCGCTTCGTGCGCGAGAACTATGCGCGCAAACTCGATTGAGCGCCCTCAAGGAAATCCCATGCCGCACATTCTCGACCCCGGCTTCGCGCTGACCCTGCGCCCTATGCGCTACCCCGCGTTCTACGAGATGTACAAGAACGCGATCAAGAACACCTGGACGGTGGACGAGGTGGATTTCTCGCTCGACACCACCGACCTGCGCAGCAAGATGAGCGAGGCCGACCGCCACCTGATCCACCGCCTGGTGGCATTCTTCGCCACCGGCGACACGATCGTGTCGAACAACCTGGTGCTGAACCTGTACCAGCACATCAACGCGCCGGAGGCGCGCATGTACCTGTCGCGCCAGCTCTACGAAGAGGCGCTGCATGTGCAGTTCTATCTGACTCTGCTGGACACGTACATTCCCGATCCGGCCGAGCGCAATAAGGCGTTCGCGGCAATCGAGAACATTCCCTCGATCCGCGCCAAGGGCGAGTTCTGCTTCCGCTGGATCGACTCGATCCAGAACCTGCAGCGGCTGGAAACGCGCGATCATCGCCGGCAGTTCCTGCTCAACCTGATCTGCTTTGCCGCGTGCATCGAAGGGCTGTTCTTCTATGCCGCCTTCGCCTATGTGTACTTCCTGCGTTCGCGCGGGCTGCTGCACGGGCTGGCGTCGGGCACCAACTGGGTGTTTCGCGATGAGTCCGGCCACATGGCGTTCGCCTTCGAAGTGGTGCGCACGGTGCGCGACGAAGAGCCCGAGCTGTTCGACGACACCATGCGAGCGCAGGTGGAACAGATGCTGGAAGAGGCGATCGCCTGCGAGACCCGGTTCGCCGAGGACGTGCTGTCCGGCGGCGTCGCCGGCCTGTCGGTGAAGGACATGCGCCAGTACCTGGAGTACGTCGCCGACCAGCGCCTGGCTCAGCTCGATCTGCCGCCGAAATACGGCACGAAGAACCCGTTCGACTTCATGGACCTGCAGGATGTGCAGGAGGTGACCAACTTCTTCGAGCGGCGCGTCTCGGCCTACCAGGTGGGGGTGCAGGGGGAGGTGGCGTTCGACATGGCTTTCTGAACGAATCGCAGGATCTTTCGCTTGCCGGGTGATATCCAGCTGTCATCAAAGCCCGTTAAAATGGTGTGAGAAACAGACGCCGAGTTCCCTCCCCGGGGACTTGGCGTCTGTGCGTTTCGGCCTCGCCTACGAACGGGCGGCCAGGCGCCCCATGGTTTTTTCACTACTCGAGGTCCGTTGATGAAATCCACCCTTCGCACGCGGCTGCTGCCCGTCGCCATCGCTGCCCTGCTTGCCGCTGGAACCGCGTCGGCGCAGAACGTCACCACCTCCGGCGTCGCCGGCCGGGTGCTCGACGCCGCCGGCAAGCCGGTGGCCAATGCCACGGTCACCATCGTCCACCAGCCGTCCGGCACCACCAAGACGGTGACCACCGACGCCGACGGCCGCTACGCCGCGCAGGGTCTGCGCGTGGGCGGTCCGTTCGAGATCACCGCGAGCAAGGACGGCGCGGCCGCTGCCGAGCAGGACAATGTGTACCTGCAGCTGGGCCAGCCCTCGTCGATCAACCTGAGCATGGGTGCCAGCGCCGCGCAGGCGAGCAACCTCTCGGCGGTGACGGTGAGCGCCTCCACCCTGGCGCAGACCTTCTCCTCGGAGAACAAGGGCCTGTCGACCAACATCTCGCAGGACCAGCTCAAGGCCACGCCGCAGGGCAACCGCTCGGTGGACGACGTCGCCCGCCTCGATCCGCGCATTACCGTGCTGGACCAGGGCGTGGGTTCGATCTCCGCCAACGGCATGAACAACCGCTACAACAACATCGCGGTGGACGGCGTGACCCAGGGCGACCCGTTCGGCCTGAACGCCAACGGCCTGCCGTACCAGAAGGCGGCGATCTCGCCGGAGACCATCGCCGAGTACAACATCTCCACCGCCACCTATGACGTCACCTCCGACACCGTCGGTGCCGACGTCAACGCGGTGACCAAGTCGGGCACCAACCAGTTCCATGGCTCGGCGTACTACTCCTACCGCAACGCCAACCACCTGGTCGGCGACGCCGGTTGGCTGCCGTCGGACAACAAGGGCTACAAGTACAACGGCTACGACAAGGACTCCACCTACGGCGTGACCGTGGGCGGCCCGATCATCAAGGACAAGCTGTTCTTCTTCGTCGCCGCCGAGCACGAGAAGACCACCGGCATCGGCGCCGACTCGGCCAACGGCCTGGACCAGTCCCTGGGCGACGGCGCCTCGACCAGCGGCAAGGTGTCGCCGGGCGACCTGCAGAAGGTGATTGACGCGGCGAAGGCGCTCGGCCTGACCCCGGGCAACTTCGGCGGCGCCACCGGCCTGACCTATGACGACAAGCGTTACCTGGGCAAGATCGACTGGAACATCACCGACAACCACCGCGCCAGCTTCACCTACCAGAACACCAAGGAGCTGCTGCCGGCGGTGGGCGGCAACGGTCCGAACAGCGTGGGCCTGTCGAGCTACACCTACACCAAGGAAATCACCACCAAGAACTACGTCGGCCACCTGTTCGACGACTGGACCGAGAACTTCTCCACCGAAGCGAAGGTGGGCTATCAGGAATACGTGCAGGACACCACTGCGCCGTTCCAGCAGCCATCGGTGACGGTGAACCTGTCGCCGGACGGGAAGGGCCCGTCGGTGAACCTGGGTGAGGAGCGCTACCGCCACTACAACCACATCGATACCAAGAAGCTCAGCGTCTTCCTGGCCGGCACCTACTACCTGGGTGACCACACCATCAAGGGCGGTATCGACTACCAGCGCAACAAGATCAACAACCTGTTCGGTCAGGCCGAGTTCGGCGTGTACACGTTCTGGGGCCTGAACAATTTCCAGAACGGCGACTACAACAAGTACGAGCTGTACCACCCGGCGCCGGGCTATACGCTCAACGACATCGCCGGCAAGTGGACCTACAGCCAGTACAGCCCGTTCCTGGAAGACACCTGGCAGGTCAACGACCAGCTCTCGCTGCAGTACGGCGTGCGCGTGGACATCCCGCACTCCAGCGGCAAGCCCGAGTACAACGCCGGCTTCGAGCAGGCCTTCGGCTACCGCAACGACTACACCGTCGGCTCAAGCAACCGCGTGGTGGAGCCGCGCATGAGCTTCAACTACTCGTTCGACTCCGAGTACAAGACCCAGCTGCGCGGCGGTGTGGGCCTGTTCCAGACCTCCCCGCCGACGGTGTGGATGACCAACCCGTTCCAAAACAACGGCGTCACGTTGCTGTCCTACACCTCGTTCGATCCGGCCACTGCGCCGTTCAGCCCGGATCCGCTGAACCAGCCGATCCCGGCTGGCGGTGGTGCCGGCTCGATCGACACCATCGACAAGAATTTCAAGCTGCCGACGGTGTGGAAGATGAGCCTGGCGCTCGATCGCGAGCTGCCGTGGTGGGGCCTGGTCGGCTCGGCCGAGTACCAGCACATCCAGGTGCGTGACGGCATCCTGTACCAGGCGGTGAACTTCGGCGCGCCGACCGGCGTGCTGCCGGATGGCCGCGAGCAGTTCTGGGCCACCCCGGGCGAGGCGCCGAATTCGAAGGACGCGCAGGCCAATCGCAACAAGGCCTTCAGCTCGGCTTCGACGTTGCTGACCAACACGCACAAGGGCAAGTCCGACAGCTTCACGCTGGCGATCAGCAAGCCGTTCACCGAGGGCCTCTCCGGCACGGCGAGCATCACGCTGAACCACGCCACCGACGTCGATCCGGGCACCGACACGATCGCCTACAACGGCTACTCGCGCATCGCCCGCCTCAACCCGAACAGCGATGTGTCGGCCACCTCGAACTACAACACCGCCAAGAGCATCAAGCTGGCGCTGAACTGGCAGCACAAGTTCTTCGGTGACTATGCCACCCAGGTGTCGATGTTCTACAACGGCCGCACCGGCAACCCGTACACCTGGGTGTTCGGCAACGACGCCAACGGCGACAGCATCGGTGGCTGGGATCCGGCGTACATCCCGACCGCGAACGATCCGAAGGTGAGCTACGGCAACGCCACGGCGCAGCAGATCCAGCAGTTCCAGGATTTCCTCGCCAGCGACAAGTACCTCAAGGATCACCGCGGCCAGATCGCGTCGCGCAACGGCGCGCACACGCCGTGGGTGACCACGCTCGACATGAGCTTCTCGCAGGAGATCCCGGGCCTGTTTGAGGGCAACAAGGGTGAGGTGCGTCTGGACGTCTACAACTTCCTCAACCTGATGAACAAGAACTGGGGCCAGCAGCGCATCACGGGCATCTACCCGACCCGCACGCTGGTCAACTACGGTGGCGTGAATGCGCAGGGCCAGTACGTGTACAACCTGCCCACCGACAAGAACGGCAACTACCAGCCGCAGCAGCTGCAGGTGTACGACGGCGGCTTCTATGACCCCAGCCGCGTGGTCTCGCGCTGGTCGGCCATGCTGACGGTGCGCTACACGTTCTGATCCACGCTTCACCGCAACGAGAAAACGGGCGCCCTGGTGGCGCCCGTTTTTTTTGCGGAACGCTTGGCCCGGAGCAAGGCGGCAGCGGCAGGCTTCGGGCAATCCGGGCATCATCGGGCCGTCGCGCCATCGTGGCCCGCGGCCCTGGACCGATCTTGGAGCCCATACCGATGCGATCTCTCCCCATCCTCGCCCTGTTCGCCTTGTTGGCCGTCGCGCCGTCCAGCCATGCCGCCACGGCACCCCATCCGATGCTTCCGCCCGCGCTGGCCAAGGCCGTGGCCGCCTTCGACCAGGCGCAGATTCATGGCGACGGCGTCGCGCTGCAACGGCTGCTGGCCGACGACTACGTGCTGTTCAACAGCCAGGGAAAGGTTGAGAACAAGCAGGACTTCATCCGCGACTACACCACCGCCGGCTTCACCATGAAGCCGTTTACCGTAGAGCAAGAAGTGGTGCGGCAATGGCCCGGCGGGGCGGTGATGGGTGGCGTGGCGACGCTCGAAGGCACCAGCGAAGGCAAGCCGTATCGCGTGCGGCTGCGCTTCGCCGACATCTGGGGCCTGCGCGATGGCCGCTGGCAGGTGATCCATACCTCGGCGATGCACATGCCCTGAGCCAGCGCCAGGAAAACCGGCGGCACTTGACTACAGCTGTCGTTACGGACTAGCTTGACTACACACGTAGTCAAGGAGCCCGCGCATGTCCCGTCCGACCATCGGCGACCAGGAACTCGCCCTGCTGCACTATCTCGCCGAGCACGAGCCGGCCTCGGTCGGCGAGGTCGCCGCCGGCTTCGGCGAGGCGCGTGGTCTGGCCCGTTCCACCGTGCTGACGATGATGGAGCGCCTGCGCGGCAAGGGGTACCTCAAGCGCCGCCAGGCCCGTGGGGTCTACCGCTACAGCACCGCCACCGGCCCGGCCGAGGCGATGCGCAGCGCGGTCGGCAGTTTTGTGGAGAAGACGCTGAGCGGTTCGGTATCACCGTTCGTGGCCTACCTGTCCGAGCGCGCCGAAGTCAGCGATGCCGAGCTGGCCGAGCTCGAATCGCTGGTTGCGCAGCTGCAGTCGCAGCGAAAGGAGCGCTGAGATGCACGCCCTCGACGTGTTCGCCGCGATGCTGCTCGAACGCCTGGTGTGGACCTCGCTGCAGGCCACCGTGCTGATCGGCGCCGTCGCCGCCACGATCCACTGGCTGCCGCGACTGTCCGCCTCCGCCCGCTGCCTGCTGTGGTGGCTGGTGAGCGTGCAGCTGCTGCTCGGGCTGGTCTGGCACGCGCCGATCGCGCTGCCGCTGGCGCCGCCGGAACCGGCGGCCGTATCGACGATCGCGAGCACGCCGCTGGTCGCGCGTAATGGCTCCGCACCATCCGCGGGAACGGTCGCACCCACGATGACCGTCGCCGCCACGCCGTCGCTCGTCGCGCAGATCACGCAGGTGGCTGCGCGCCACGCCCGTAGCGCCCTGCTCGCGGCCTGGCTGGCCGGGCTGGTGCTCGCGCTGGTGCCGCTCATCGCGCCGTGGCGACGCGCCCGCGCGCAGCGCCGGCACTCCACGCCAGCCGCCGATCCCACCCTGCTGGCGCTGTGCGCGCGGCGATCGCGCGAGCTGGGGTTGGCGCGTTCGCCGGCGCTGCGGGTCTGCGCGGCGATCGATTCGCCGCAGGTGATCGGGCTGTGGCGACCGACCGTGCTGTTGCCCGCCGCGCACATACTCAGCGCGGGCGAGCTGGCGATGGCGCTGGATCACGAGCTGGCTCACCTGCGCCGCGGCGACCTGTGGATGGCCTGGGCGCCGGCGCTGGCGCAGCGGCTGTTCTTCTTTCATCCGCTGGTGCACTGGGCGATGCGCGAGTACGCCCTGCACCGCGAGGCCGCCTGCGATGCGCAGGTACTGCAGCATGCCCACGCCGCGCCGCAGGACTACGGCCGCCTGCTGCTGCGCCTGGGCGTGGGCCATCCCCTCCACGCCGGCCTGGCCGGCGCATCCCCCACGTTCGATAACCTCAAGAGGCGACTGACCATGCTCCAGCACATCGAACCCTCGTCCCGCATGCGCGGCTGGTTGCTGGTACTGGCCGTGGCTGCCATCGGACTGGTGCCCTACCGGGTGACCCGCGCCAACGCGCCGATCGACGCGACCACCGCACCGATGCCGGCGACTGCCGCGACTCCCGCGGCGAGGGCCACGCCGGCGGTGGCACCTGCTGCGGTAGCCACCGCCACGGCGCAAGCCCGTGCGGCGCTTCCTGCCCCGCCGACACCGCCGCCTCCGCCTCCGCCGCCCACCACTGATGCGCTACCGCCGCCCCCACCGCCGCCGCCCGCACCGCCCAAGGCGATCGAAGGCGTGTCCGCCAGCCACATCGATATCGACACGGACGAGGGTGCAGCCAACGGCTTTGCGCTGTTCGACGGCGACTCGATCACCATGAACGGCAACTCGCGCGACATCGTGATGGCGCGCGGCCTGCGCAAGCACGACGAGCCGCTGTTGTGGTTCCGTCGCGGCGACCGGGCGTACGTGATCCGCGACGCCGCGCTGCTGGCTCGCGCCAAGGCGCTGTACGCACCGGTCACCGAGCTGGGGCGCGAGCAGGGCAGGCTCGGCGGACGGCAGGGAGAACTCGGCGGTCGCCAGGGCGGGCTCGGCGCGCAGCAGGGTGAGCTGGGCCGCCAGCAGGCAGAGCTGGCGAGCGAACAGGCCGAGCTTGCCGCCAGCAACAACCGCGAGCCTCGCATGGCCGCCCTGCGGTCGCGCTTGCAGGCACTGCAGGCGCAGCAGGAAGCACTCGGTGAACAGCAGGCCGCGCTGGGTCGGCAGCAGGCCATCCTCGGCGAGCAGCAGGCCGCGCTGGGCAAGCGTCAGGCCGAGGCCTCCGCGCAGGCCAGTCGCGGCATGAGCAAGCTGCTCGATGAGGCGATCGCCAAGGGCTTGGCGCAGCCCGTCGCGGCGCGCTGATCGCGCATCGATCCGACGACCTGCACCTCCAGCGGCGATACGTCGCCCGCCTCCGCAGGGCGAAAAAAACGAAGGGCCGGTCATGCGACCGGCCCTTCGTGCTTTTCCATCACGCCGAATGGTGACGTGGAGCGCTTACATCTTCGGCGGCGTCACCTGGTACTGCGCCGGCGGCGTGTCGCCGGCGAGGTTACGCACGAAGTAGTCCCAGCGCCGGCGCATCACGTACGGCGCGTCCTTGGCGTAACCGTGGTGGGCGTTGGGCACCAGCAGCAGGTCGAAGTCTTTGTTGGCGTCCATCAACGCACGCACCATCAGCATGGTGTTGGACAGCGGCACGTTGTCGTCCATCGTGCCGTGCACCAGCATCAGGTGACCCTTGAGCTTGGCCGCGTGGTTCTCGTTGGCCTGGTCGTCGTAGTTGCTCTTGCCGTCCTTGTCGACGGTGAGCTCGCCCTGGTACTTCTCGGCCCAGTCGTCCTCGTAGTTGCGGTTGTCGTGGTTGCCGCTCTCGGACCAGGCGACCTTGAAGAAGTCGGGGTAGCGCAGCATCGCGTCGGTGGACGCATTGCCGCCACCGGAGTGACCCCAGATGCCCACGCGGCTCAAGTCCATCCACGGATAGCGCTTGCCCAGTTCCTTCAGCCCGACGACCTGGTCCGGCAGCGTGTTGTCGCCCATGTCGCCGTACCAGGTGTCATGAAACGACTTCGAGCGCCACGGCGTACCCATGCCGTCGATCGCCACCACGATGAAACCGAGTTCCGCCAGCGCCTGGTGATCCACCCGCGCGGCGTTGAAGCTGCGCGAGCCAACCGAACCGACCTGCGGACCGGGGTAGATGTAGTCCACCACCGGGTACTTCTTGGAGGCATCGAAGTTCGTCGGCTTGAACATCAGGCCGTAGAGGTCGGTCTTGCCGTCGCGCGCCTTCACCGTGACCGGCACCGGCGGCACCCAGCCGGTGGCCTGCAGGCGGCTGATATCGGCCTTGGCCACAGTGGCGAGCGTGTGGCCGTCGTTGCTGGCACGCAGCACGGTGACCGGCGGCACGCTGGGGGTGGAATACGCATCGACGAAGCTCGCGCCATCGGGCGACAGGCTGATGTCGTGGTTGGCCGGCTCCGGCGTGAGCAAGGTCGGCTTGCCGCCGTCCAGGCTCACTTTGTAGAACTGGCTGAAGTACGGGTCCATGCCCTTCTGACGACCCACCGCCTCGAACCACACGGTGCGGCTCTTCGGGTCGACCTTGAGCATTTCGGTGACCACACCCTCACCGGTGGTGATGGCGTGCTTGAGCTTGCCGGTGTTGAGGTCCACCAGATACAGCTGGCCCCAGTTGCTGCGCTCGGAGTACCACACCGCTTCGTGCGTGGCCGGCAGGTAGGCCCAGTTGGCCCGGCCGATGCCGCTCTCGTAGTAGGTCTTGGCGGTCTCCTCGAACACCGTGCGCACCTTGCCGGTGCTCGCGTCAGCGATGCGCAGCCACTCGTGCTTGTGGAAGCGCGAGGTGGAGACGAACGCCAGCGTCTTGCCGTCCGGCGCCCACTTCACGTCGTCCCAGCCGCCGTCGGGGCCGCAGCTGACGTCGTCGCACAGGGTGGAGCGGTGCTGATCGGCCGGCATGTCCAGCCGCACCACCTTCTTCGTCGGCACGTCGATGATGACGCGCTCGATCATGGTCACGTTCTTGTCGCCGGCCAGCGGGTACTTCCACGCCTCGAGCTTGGGATGGCCCACGCCGGTGGAGACCATGTACATGTCGCCGGTCTTGCGCTGGTCCTGCTGGAACGTCGCGATCTTCTTCGAATCGGGCGACCACTCGACGATGGCGTTGTCGGTGTGCTTCCAGCCGGCGTTGTCGGTGGCGTAGCCGAAGTTCTCCACGCCGTCGGTGGTGAGCTGGGTTTCCTTGCCGGTGGCGATGTCGCGCACCCACAGGTTCCAATCACGGATGAACGCTTCGCTCTTCTTGTCCGGCGACAGCGCGCCGGGCTCGTCGCCCTTGGCCTCGCCCTTCAACGGCTTGGCGCAGACGGCATCGACGCTGCATACGTAGGTCTTGCCATGCACGGTCAGCTGATAGCGACCATCGGCGGTGAGCGAAATGCCCTGCAGGCCCAGCTTGTTTGCTTCGGGCGCCTTGCCGCCGGCGAGCTGGCCCAGCGCTGCGGCGAGTTTCGCCTGGTCGAACAGCGGCTCGGTGTGGCCGGTGGCGCTGTCCATGCGCAGGTAACGATCGCCCTGGGCATCGTGGTCGACGTAGACGAAATGGGTATCGTCGAGCCACTTCACCTTGGTGACGGCGTGATCGACCAGCGGAATCGCCTTGTAATTGACGAATTGTTCGGCGCGGGCGTAATCGGCGTCGGTGAGCGTGCGGCCGGTGGCGAACGCGCCGGCCGACAGGCTGGCCAGCACCAGCGCGCCGAGCAGGCGCGGTGTACCGAAGGGAGATGACATGAGGGACTCCGCTGACGTGAAAACGGGCGCCCGCAGGCGCCGGAATGTACGGGACAGCATTCCCTGACTCGCGGCGTGCCCGCCAGGCGGACGCCCGCAGCGCCCCTGACGCTGCCCAACCCTTCGATCCTAGTCCTGCCCATGCGGGGGGACCCCTGCCAGAAGTCCTGTCGACAAGCGTGCCTTGACGGTATCTGCGGCCACATCGCACCCTGCCCGCCTCGCCACCGACCCGCAGGAGCACGCCATGTCCGAGCCCGTCAGCATCATCGGCAGCCCGATCTCGCCGTACGTGCGCAAGGTGCTCGCCATGCTGGAGCTCAAGGGCGTGGCTTACCGGATCGACCCCATCGCGCCGTTCGTCGGCAACGACGCGTTCACCCGGCTCAGCCCGCTGCGGCGCATTCCGCTGCTGATCGAGGGCGAGTTGGTACTCAACGACTCCAGCGTGATCTGCCAGTACCTGGAAGATCGCTACCCCGCGCCGGCGCTGTATCCCGCCGATCTGGCCGATCGCGCCCGCGCGCGCTGGCTGGAGGAATACGCCGATACGCACCTGGGCGACGTACTGATCTGGCGGCTGTTCTTCCAGCTCGGCGCCAAGCGTTTCCTATTCCGCGAGGAAGCGGACGAGGCCGTGGTGCGCAAAGCGCGCGAGGAAGATATCCCCGCCGCGCTTGATTACCTGGAGACGCAGTTGCCGCCGGAGGGATTCGCATTCGGCGAGCTGTCGATCGCCGACATCACGCTCGCCAGCTTCTTCCGCACCGCGGCGTTCGTGAAGTACGCCATCGACGCCTCGCGCTGGCCGCGCATGGCGGCGCTGGTCACCCAGGTGATGGCACTGCCGGCGATGCGCAAGCTCGCCACGATCGAGGACCGCATCGTGCGCCTGCCGCTGGCCGAACAGCGCGCCGCCCTGGCCGACATGGGCGTCGCGCTGACGCCCACCACCTTGGGCGACGCCGCCCCCCGCCACGGCTTCCGCCGCTCCTGACGCCCCTTGGTAGGAGCCCGCTGGCGGGCGATGGGTTTTGGTTTGAAAGCGCAACAAAACGAACAACAAAACCCCCCAGCGGGCGCCGACCTATCCGTGCGC
>NZ_JBQCCF010000057.1:0-22045 GCF_051962475.1 Dyella sp. | reverse complement strand
AAGGCGTTGGGCAGCGCGTAGAGGATGCCGAACAGCAATACCAACGCGACCAGCGCGTATTTCCAGCGTGGAAAGTCACTCATGCCTTAAGAAGCCCGTTGCTCGTTACTTCGAAGGCCGCGGCCCCCTCGGCCGCGGCGGATGGCCGGGTCCGGCCTCGTCAGGACGACTTCAGCGTGCCCTTGGGCAGCACCTGGGAGATGGCGCCCTTCTGCAGCTTGACCTTGACGTTCGGCGCGATCTCGACCGTCAGGAAGCTCTCGCCCACCTCGTCCACGCGACCGGCGATGCCGCCGTTGGTGACCACTTCATCGCCCTTCGACAACGCCGAGAGCATCGTGCGGTGCTCCTTCTGGCGCTTCATCTGCGGACGGATCATCAGGAAGTAGAACACCACGAACAGGCCGATCAGCGGCAGGAAGCTGATGATCGGGTTGCCCGCTGCGGCGGGGGCGGCCTGGGCGATCACGGAAGTCACGGCAAAACTCATCGATTTGTCTCGCAAGTTGCGGCCCCGACAGCATTTTCTGCCGAACGCCTGATAAAAGATCCCGGATTATGCCATGCGCCCACGGGGGCTGCACTGCGGCCCACTCCCCGGCGCCGCTGTCTAGGAGCGCGCCGGCGCGCGTTGGTTCCCGCAACGGCGTGCCGCCACTGTAGGAGCCCGCTCGCGGGCGATGCCTTTGCTCCTGATCCACATCGAAGCCACGAGCAGCGCCCGCGCGCGGGCTCCTACAACGGGGTCTCGATGCCAGCGGGCGGTTACGGCGTCGGCTGGCGCCTGGTGTAGAACTCGGCGGCGAAATCGTCCAGCGTGCCGGCCTCGATCGCGCCGCGCAGACCGGCCATCAGGCGCTGGTAGTGCCGCAGGTTGTGCATGGTGGCCAGTTGGCTGGCGAGGATCTCGTTGCAGCGGTCCAGGTGCCGCAGGTAGGCGCGGCTGAAGCCGTTGGCGCAGGCGTAGCAGTCGCAGCCCTCCTCGATCACCCGCGTGTCCATGGCGAACTTGGCGTTGCGGATGCGCAGCGTGCCCTCGGGCACGAACAGGAAGCCGTTGCGCGCGTTGCGGGTGGGCATCACGCAGTCGAACATGTCGATGCCGCGGCGCACCGCTTCCACGATGTCCTCCGGACGGCCTACGCCCATCAGGTAGCGCGGCTTGTCCTGCGGCAGCAGCGAGACGGTGAAATCCAGCGTGTGGTTGCGCTCGGCTTCCGGCTCGCCCACCGCCAGGCCGCCGACCGCGTAGCCGTCGAAACCGATGTTGACCAACCCCTCGGCCGAACGCCGGCGCAGTGGCTCGTACACGCTGCCCTGCACGATGCCGAACAGGTTGTTGGGATTCTTCAGATCGTCGAACGCCCGGCGCGAGCGTTCGGCCCAGCGCAGCGACAGCTCCATCGACTCGCTGGCAACTTTCTCGGTGGCCGGGTACGGCGTGCACTCGTCGAAGATCATCGCGATGTCCGAGTCCAGCACGGTCTGGATCTTCATCGACACTTCGGGCGACAGGAACACCTTGGAGCCGTCTACCGGCGAGGCGAACGTCACGCCCTCCTCGGCCAGCTTGCGCTTGTGCGCCAGCGAGAACACCTGGAAGCCGCCCGAGTCGGTAAGGATCGGCTTGTTCCAGCCGATGAACTTATGCAGCCCGCCAAACTGCTCGACGATCTCCAACCCCGGCCGCAGGAACAGGTGAAAGGTGTTGCCGAGAATGATCTCCGCGCCGATATCGACGATGTCGCGCGGGGTCATCGCCTTGACCGAACCGTAGGTGCCCACCGGCATGAACGCGGGGGTCTGCACGGTGCCGCGGGCGAAGGTCAGCTGCCCGCGACGGGCCGCGCCGTCGGTGGCCTTGAGATCGAAAGTCATGGAAGTCATCCGGGCAATTGTAGCCCGGGGGCGCTATTTCACGGCGGGCGCGTCATGCCGAACCGGTCGCGCGTGGTGGCGTACCAGGGGCCGCCCAGGCGTCCGATCAGATCGAGCCTGGCCGGATCAACATGGCGCGCGTCGGCCATCACCGCATCGTCGATATGCGCCAGCAGCACGCGGGCGAAGATCAGGAAGTGGCGCGGGTGCTCGGCCGGGTACGGCTTGATCTCGGCCACCTCGCATTCGAAAGCCACCGGCGCGGCGGGCAGGCGCGGCACCGCGACGCGATCGCCCGGCACGGTGTCCAGGCCCAGCTGTTCGATCTCGCTGACGTCGTGCGGCAGCGTGGCCGCCGTCTCGTTCATCGTGGCTGCCAGGGCGCCGCTGACCAGGTGGATGATCAGCTGGCCGGTGTCGCGCGCATTGACCAGGGTGTCCTTCAGGCGGCCACCCGGCAGCCTTCCCACGTTGACCATCAGCGTCGGCGGATCGTCGCAGATCACCTGGAAGAAACTGTAGGGCGCCAGGTTGCTCACGCCGGTGGCGGATACCGTGGACACCCAGGCGATCGGCCGTGGCGTCACGGTGGAGGCGAGCCAGCGGTAGGACTCGGCGGGGTCGAGCGAGGTGAAATCCAGCTGCACGGAGGTGCGCCTGCGAATCGGGACGTTCGCCAGACTAGCGCGCGCCGCCCACGCGACGTATCGCGCTGCGACAGGCCGACTCAGGCAAAGGTATCGAGCAGGCCCAGCGCACTGACCGTGACCGGTGCGGCCAGCGGCTCGTCGCTGCCCGCCTCGCCACCATCACCGTGGAACGATGGCGTACCGCCGCGCGAACCGTCACCGCCGCCGGACGACTGCTGCCCGACCTGCGCCTGACCCAGCGACAGGCCGTGCTGGGCGAGCAGCGTATCGAGCTGCGGCAGCGTCTGCTGCAGCGCGTGCACCGCGGCCGGGTGCTGCGCGGCGAACGTCACGTCGACCTGGCCGCCGTGCTGCATGCGCACGCTCACGTCGACTTGTCCGAGTTCTTCTGGGTGCAGGCGGATCTTCGCCTGCTTGATGTCCTGGTTGCCGAGCCACGCCACCTGCTGGCCGAGCTCCTGCGCGAACGCGGGGCTGCCGGCCGGGCTGGCGATGTGCAGCGCGTGCGGCGGCATCACGCCGGTGTTGGCGGTGGGCTGCGGCGCCGTACCCAGCAGCGCGGCCAGATCCTGCACGGCCGGGCCGTCCGTTCCCTTGTGCGCGGCCAGCTTGGTCGCGCCGGCGGCGAATACGTCGGCTAGCGCCGCCGCGCCGGCGGTCGCTGTCTGGGTGGTCGGCGCGGCGCTCGCGTCGACGGCGGCATCGGTACTGGTGCCAGCAAGCGTCGCCTGCGCGTCCGCAACCGCCGGCTCCGCAGCGGGCGCCTGCCCCATCGAGGCCTTGAGTACGCTGGCCGCCATCACCTTGGCGGCACCGCCGGTGGCCGCCGAGGCATTGGCCGGCATTGCCTGGCCGAGCAAGGCGAGCATGGCGCCGGCAACGGAGATGGCATCGGGCGTCAGTTCATCGTCCGCGGTCGGTGCGGGCGCCTGGGCCACCGGCGCGGGCTGCGTTGGATCGGCCTCCACGGTGGGCGTCGGGGCGGCAGTGCTGGCCGCATCCGTCGCCGAGGACGTGTCCTCTGGCGTCGTAGACGCTTCGGCGCCATCCGCGCGCTTGCGGCTGGCGTGGGCGTCGCGGGCGCGGGAGGTGTCGGTCGGCGTCGTGTCCTTCGATACGGTATCGGTGGGAGCGTCGCTGTCGCGCTGCTGTCGTGCGGCATCCAGATGACTGTCGAAGGCGCGGCCGGCATCGGTCGGGCCGCGCGACTCGACGGGTGCGGACGCGGTGGAGACGACGGTCGGAGTCACGGAAAGGGCGGCGGTGGCGGGCATGGGAACCTCGTCGGAAATTCGTCGGCCGGTCGGCAGTGAGAGAGTTGCAGCAAGGTTCGCGCCAAGTGCCGGGCGTGGCGGCTGGCCTATCGGCCTGGCCCGGGCGGGCGGCGATGCTGCATGCGTTCGTCAATGTCGGACTGCTCGCGGCGGTCTTCCGCCTTGCGCTCCAGCTCGCGGTAATTGCTCACCACGCTGTCCAGCGCCTGCTCGCGCGCATGCGCATCGCGCCACTGGCCGCGGGCGTGATCGAGCTGGCGCAGCTGGCGCTGCACTTCGGTCTGCTGCTGCTCGATGGCGCGGTCGATGCGCTCGATGAACTGCTGGCGATTGAGCAGCGCACTGACGCTCATGCCGTCGCCCTGCCCCGCGGCGTAATCCTGACGGTAGCGCTTCAGTTCGCCGAGCTGATGCTCGGCGCGTGCCACGCGCTGCTGCTGCTCGGCGAGCTTCTGCATGGCGTCGTCGCGGCGCTTGTGCGCCTGGTCGACGGCCGGCTGCAGGCGATCGGCGCGTGAACTCATGCGTCGGCTTCACCCGTGAGCGTGCGCAGCGCCTCGATACCCTGGGCCAGCGTCATCGGTTCGTCCACTTCCTGCTGCAGAAAGGCGCGCAGGCGCGGCCACATCACGATGGCGTGGTCCACCTGCGGGTCGGAACCCTTCTGGTAGGCGCCCACGGCGATCAGGTCGCGCTGCTGGCGGTACGCCGAATACACCTGGCGGAAGCGCTGCGCCGCACGCAGGTGCTCGCGCCTGGCCACGGCCGGCATCACGCGGCTGATCGACGCCTCGATGTCGATCGCTGGGTAGTGGCCGGCCTCGGCCAGATCGCGCGAGAGCACGATGTGGCCGTCGAGAATGGCGCGCGCCGCGTCGGCGATGGGATCGTGGCGGTAGTCGTCGCCCTCGGTGAGCACCGTGTAGAACGCGGTGATCGAGCCGCGGCCTTCGGCATCGTTGCCGGCGCGCTCGACCAGTGCCGGCAGCATCGCGAACACCGACGGCGGGTAGCCCTTGGTCGCCGGCGGCTCGCCGATCGCCAGGGCGATCTCGCGCTGCGCCTGGGCGTAGCGAGTGAGCGAATCCATCAGCAGCAGCACGCGCAGGCCGCGGTCGCGAAACCATTCGGCAATCGCGGTGGCGTACTGCGCGCCGCGCAGGCGCTTGAGCGGCGGTGCGTCGGCCGGCGCGGCGACGATTACCGCGCGGCGGCGACCTTCCTCGCCCAGTGTGTGCTCGACGAACTCCTTCACCTCGCGACCGCGCTCGCCGATCAGCCCGACCACCACCACATCGGCGTCGGTGTACCTGGTCATCATGCCGAGCAGGGTCGACTTGCCCACGCCGGAGCCGGCGAACAGGCCCAGACGCTGGCCGCGGCCGACGGTGAGCAGCGCGTTGATCGCGCGCACGCCGGTGTCCAGCGGGGTGTCGATGGGCTTGCGCGACATCGGATTGATCGGCTCGCCCTTGAGCGCGGCGTGTTCGTCGGCGTCGAGCGGACCCAAGCCATCCAGCGGCAGGCCATCGGCGCCAATCACGCGACCCAGCAGGCCCTGCCCTACCGGCAGCCCGCCAGCGCGCGCGCAGGGGCGCACGCGGGCATTCGGCAGCACGCCGTGCATTTCGCCCACCGGCATCAGCAACAGGCGCTCGTCGGCGAAGCCGACCACTTCGGTATCGAGCTGGTCACCCTCGGCGGTGTCGACTAGGCAGCGCGCGCCGAGCGCCGCCTCGCAGCCCTCGGCCTCCAGGGTCAGGCCCACCACGCGACGCAGCCGTCCTTCGACGACCAGCGGATGCGACGCTTCGGCGCGACGGCCGCGCCGCGCCAGCTGCTCGCGCCAGCGCTCGCGGCGCAGCGCCAGTGGATCGGCGCTCATCGCGCCAGCGCCTGGCCGCGCGACGGGCGGCGGGTGGTAACGGCAGAAAGATCGCGCCGCCGGTGTGCGCCCACGGGACGGGGGGATCGCTTGGGCTGTCGCACCGCGCCGCCGGGGGAGGAAGACGGGGAGGACAACCGCGCGGAAGCACACCAGAGGCGCGAAAGCGGGTAGCCGAGGCGCCAGCGGCGCCACAGCCAGAACAGGGGAAGCCAGGCGCGAAAGCGCATCACGCGCACGTTCTGTACCGGGGGCAGTGCGCGTGCCCGGCGTCGGGCGATGCGCACGGCCATGCGCGCATCGGCGGTCTCATCGCCACGTGATGGAGTGACGAGCGGCGCCGCAGCTTCGTCGATCCAGCGCGGGCGCGAGTGCATCGCCGGATGCGCGGCCAGCTCGATCACGCGGGCGCTGGCGGCGTGGCCGCTCACGCGGTGATCTCCTCGTCGCCATCGTCTTCGTCCAGACCGAGCACGGCGTCGACCACGGCGGCCAGGCGGGTTTCCACGCGGGCGTCCAGGCGCGAGCGCTCGCTCTCCAGCAGGCAATCGCCGCGCGCCAACGCGGGATCGGGCAGCAGTTGCCAGTGTTCTTCGGCCACCGCGTGTTCGCGCAGCACGGCCA
Source organism: Dyella sp. (assembly GCF_051962475.1). Taxonomy (GTDB): domain Bacteria; phylum Pseudomonadota; class Gammaproteobacteria; order Xanthomonadales; family Rhodanobacteraceae; genus Dyella_A. The sequence goes on along the minus strand of NZ_JBQCCF010000057.1, from coordinate 15,734 downwards.
GATCATCCGGATGCACGCGCACGCGCAGTTCGCGCGTTGCCGAGGGCAGCGCGCGTGCCGCCTGTTGCACGGTCTGCACGATCAGCTCGGGTGCAGTGCTCAGTTCATGCGCCAGCACGCGGCGAGCGATCACCACCGCTAGTCGCGCCAGTTCCTGTTCAGTGGCGTCGTCCAGTGCGGCCAGTGGACGCGCGGCAGATTCCAGCAGTGATTCCAGCCGCGCCACCACGGCGCGCTGCTCACGCGCTGCATCGGCGATGCCTTCGGCGCGGCCGGCGGCGTAACCCTCGTCACGTGCCTGGCGTTCCAGCGCCTCGAGATCGGCCACTGTGGGCGGCGCCGGCAGGTCGTTCACCGGCTCGCTGCGCGCGGCGTCGTGCACCTGGGGCAGTTCCCAGCGCTCGGCGCCGGCAAACGTGTCGCGGATGATCTGCGCGGCCATCAGACGAAGTCATCTCCGCCGCCGGCCAGGGTGAGCTGGCCGGCATCGGCCAGTCGGCGCGCGATCATCAGCACTTCCTTCTGCGCGGCATCCACTTCGCTCACGCGCACCGGGCCGGCCACTTCGAGATCGTCACGCAGCATGTCGGCGGCACGCTTGGACATGTTGGCGAAGATCTTCTCGCGCATCGCCGGCTCGGCGCCCTTGAGCGCCACGGTGAGGCGCGTGGAGGGCACTTCGCGCAGCAGGGTCTGCATGCTGCGGTCGTCCAGGCCGGCGAGGTCGTCGAAGACGAACATCAGCTCTTCGATCTTGCCGCCGAGGCTGGCGTCCTGGCTGCGGATCGCCGACATCAGCTCGGCCTCGCGGCTGGTCTCCATCGCGTTGAGGATGTCCGCGGCGGCCTTGAGGCCACCCACGTTGGCCGACTTGAGCTTGGTGGAGTTGCCAGAGAACTGGCGCTCCATGATTTCGTCCAGTTCGTTGAGCGCATGCGGCTGCACGCCGTCGAGCGTGGCGATGCGCATCACCGCGTCCGAGCGCGTGCGCGGCGGCAGGTAGCCGAGCACTTCGGCGGCCTGATCGGGCTCCAGATGCGCCAGCACCAGCGCGATGATCTGCGGGTGCTCGAGGTTGATGAGCTCGGCAATCGCGCGGCTCTCCATCCACTTGAGCGATTCCAGACCCTTGCTGGAGCGACCCAGCAGGATGCGGTCGATCAGGCCACCGGCCTTGCTCTCGCCCAGCGCGTTGGTGAGGATCTTGCGGATGTAGTCCTCGGTGCCGACGCCCAGCGCGGTCTGCCGGCCGACGTCCTCATTGAGGCGGTTGAGCACCTGCTCGACCTGGTCGCGGGTGACGCTGGTGAGGCCGGCCATCGCCGAGCCCACCGCCTGCACGTCGCGGGCGGAGAGATGCTTGAGCACTTCGGCCGCATCCTGCTCACCCAGCGTGAGCAGCAGAATGGCGGCGTTGCGGGCGCCCTCGGAAACCTGCTCAGCCATTGTCGCCCACCCAGTTGCGCACGACCTGCGCGACCTGCTTGGGGTTTTCGCTCACCAGACGCCTGGCCATGTGGATCTTCTGCTCGTAGGCAATCGCCTGCCCGATGCGGGCGGGCTCGTCCTCTGGGATATCGTCCACGCGCACGGAAACTTTCGGCATCGGCGACGGCAGAGCGTTCGCCATCGGCGCGCTGGCACGGGCCGGGCCACGGGTAAGCCCCTTGAGCAGCGGACGCAGCAGGCCGAAGGCCACCAGCAGCGCCACCAGGATGCCGCCGCCCTGCTTGATCAGGTCGAGCATGCCCGGGCGCTGCCAGAACGGGATCGGCGAATCGCCCGCCCCGTCGGCCGTCACATCGTGATGGAACGGCTGGTTCACCACGCTCACCGTGTCGCCGCGCGCGGCATTGAAGCCGACGGCGTTCTTGGCCAGCTCGGTGAGGTGATCGAGTTCCTGCTGGGTGAACGGCACGCTCTTGGCGTCCTTGCCGCTGCCGACAAGCTTGTTGTCGACCACCACCGCTACGCTGATCCGCGACAGCCGCCCGGCCGGATCGCTGACGTGGCTGATGGTGCGATCGAGCTCGTAGTTGCGGGTGGCGCTGGAGGAGGTGTCGCTGGGCGTGACCGTGGTGGTGCTGGCGGCGTTGGCACCCGCGGCACCATTGGCGGCCCCGTTGGGCGCTGCGCCGGCCTGCGGATTAGCCGCTGTGGGCTGCGCCACCGTGTTCGGCGGCTGGTTGCTCAACGCGCCGGGTACGGCGCCATTGGCGGCGCCATCCACGCGCTGCTCGGAGCTGGTCTGCTCGCTGCGCAAGGCCGGGTGATCGTGATCGTAGGTTTCGGTGGCCTTCTCGGTCTGGCTGAAGTCCAGATCGGCGTACACCTGCGCGCGCACCTTGCCGGCGCCGACCAGCGGCGTGAGCAACTCTTCGATGCGCTGGGCGTAGGTGTTCTCGATACGCGTGGCCAGGCGCAGGCGGGTGTCACCCACGGCGGCGGCGCTGTCCGGCGCGTCGCCGGTGAGCAGCTGGCCCTGCTGATCGACCACCGATACCTGCTTGGCGTCGAGCTCGGGGACGCTGGAAGACACCAGATGCACGATCGCCGCCACCTGGCTGGCGTCGAGCTGGCGTCCGGGGAACAGGGTCACCAGCACCGAGGCGCTGGCCTGGCGATTGTCGCGGATGAATGCCGAGGGCTTGGGCAGCGCCAGGTGCACGCGCGCGGACTTCACCGACTGCAGCGCGCCGATGGTGTTGCCCAGATCGGTCTCCAGCATCTGCTGGTAGCGCGTGCGCTCGGCCATGTCGCTCATGCCGAACGGTGAATCGGCCGCCGGCAGGATGGTGCTGTTGGCGCTGCCCTGCGGCAGCCCCTGCCCGGCCAGGCGCAGACGGATCGCGGCCAGATCGGCCTGCGGCGCCATGATGGTGGTGCCGTCGCCGGCCAGCGTATAAGGCGTGTTGCTCGCCTGCAGCGCCTGGGTGATGGCGGCGGCGTCTTTCTGGTCCAGCCCCGCATACAACATGCCGTAGTTGGGACCGCGCGACCACAGCACCACTGCCACGCCCATCGCCACCGCCAGCGCGACGCCCACCAGCAGCATCAACTGCCGTGAGGCCGGGCTGCGCGCAATGTCGCGAAGATCGAGGCGCGCGCCGGGGCGCTCGCTGTCGACCTTCGGTTCCGTGGGGGTCATGCCGCCGTCTGCCATGGGGATTGCTCGTTATCGATGGGCGAAGGAGAGGGCAGCCGTCAGACCGGCATGTTCATGATGTCTTTGTAGGCATCGACGAGCTTGTTGCGCACCTGCGTCATCGCGTTGAGCGAGAGGTCGGCCTTCTGGATCGCCACCATCGTGCGAGCCAGATCCGCGCCCTGGTCGCCACGCTCGAACGCCGCGGCCATGCGCCCGGCCGTGGCTTGGCTGTCCCCCACCGCGGCAATCGACTGCTTGAGCAGGGCGCCGAACGGACTGGCGCCGCTGGTCGGTGCAGTCGCCGGTATCGCCGTGGAGGAGAACGCCACCTCCGGCGAACGCACCTGGGCGGACATCTGGCGCATCTGGCTGAGCAGGCTGTTGACGTCGATCGTGGTCATGACGGTTTTCCAACGCGTGACGGGTTTCCGCAGGGGTTACTGCACGATGTGTGCCATGGAGCCAGAGCCCCTGCCCTCACGCGGCCAGGCCGTTCTGCAGCCCGTACTTGCGCAGCTTTTCCACCAGCGTGGTGCGCTGCATGCGCAGCAGCTTGGCGGCGTGCGCCACTACGCCGTCGGTGACGTCGAGCGCCTGACGGATCAGGCCCACCTCGATGTCGGCCAGGTGATCCTTCAGGTCGATGCCGCCCTCGGGCAGCTGCGTCGCATCGTTGACGGCGGCGTGGTCGCCCACCACCGCGTCCATCATGGTCAGCAGCTGACTGCTGCTGGGCTCCTCGGCGGGCGTGGCGCCGCGATAGCGCTCGGGCAGTTCGCCGGCGCGCACTTCGGCATGCGGATACAGAATCGCCAGGCGCTCGACCAGGTTGCACAATTCGCGCACGTTGCCCGGCCACGGATAGCCGCGCAGCGTCTGCAGCGCGCTGGCCGAGAAGCGCACCGAACCCACGCCCCGGCGCTCCAGGCGCTGGTTGAATTCGTTGATAAGCACCGGCAGGTCTTCCAGCCTCTCGCGCAGCGAGGGCAGCTCCAGCGGGAACACGCTCAGGCGATAGAACAGATCCTCGCGGAAGCGACCATCGGTGATCGCCTGCTCCAGGTTGCGGTGGGTGGCAGCAATGATGCGCACGTCGCAGCGCAGCGTCTTGTTGCCGCCCACGCGCTCGAACATGCGCTCCTGCAGCACGCGAAGCAGCTTCACCTGCATCGGCAGGCTCATGTCGCCGATCTCATCGAGGAACAACGTGCCGCCTTCGGCCAGCTCGAAGCGGCCCTTGCGCGAGCTGATCGCGCCGGTGAAGGCGCCCTTCTCGTGGCCGAACAGCTCGCTTTCAAGCAGCTCGGCGGGAATCGCGCCGCAGTTGATCGCGATGAACGGCTTGTCCTTGCGCGGCGAGCAGTCGTGGATGGTGCGGGCGACCATTTCCTTGCCGGTACCCGATTCACCCAGCACCAGCACGCTGGAATCGAACGGGGCCACCTGGCGGATCAGGGCATTGACCCGCGCCATGGCGCGCGACTCGCCGACGAAGCGCTGCTCGCCGCGACGCACCCCGGTGGCGCGGGCGGTGGCGCAGCGCATCGCCTCGGCGAACTGCTCATAGCGCAGCGGAAAACCGATCACCCCCACCCGGGTAAAGAACGGCGAGCTCGCCGCCAACATGCGCGAGGCCCACGTCGAGTCCTCGGCCAGCAGCAGCGGGAGATGCGCGATGGTCTCGCCCAGACCGGCCAGCTGGCTTTCCGCGGAGGCCTCGTCGCTGACGTCGCCGATGTACACGCCGCGCCAGGCGGCGTCGGGCGGAGCCTGATCCACGCTTCCGGCGTGCAGCGGAGAAAAGCCAAGAAACTGCAGCGCGGAAATGACCGAAGCGGCCCGCAGCGGGTTCGATTCGATGACCAGGAAATCGGACTTGTCCATCGTGCGACGCCTCTCGTTCTGACTTGGGTGGAACGCAGCGGTTGGGTGGGAGAGCCGCTGTGTTTTTCCGGACCGTGACGGTTTGTCGTCGGTCCACGTCGAGAGAGGGAGCAAGAAGAAGGCCAGTGCGCCAGCGCGCCGACGGCCGGGGGCGTCAGCCGCATCGCCGCTGCGCGTCACCCGCTTTTCTTGCGGAGGCGATGACGTCGCGCAGGTTCACGTAAATGAATGTCACGTAAAGATTTTGCTGTTTTGGAACGACCCGGTACAGGTGACGTCGGCGGTCACGTCGACAATTTGGCCCGTCAACAATTTCGCGCACCGGCCCCTCAAAACGTGAGGCAGATCACACTTGCATCCGACCTTGCTGAAATCGTTTACGTGACGGCCATCACAGAGTGACCCGGCAGGTCGGAAAGGTTCAGGTCAGGGACTGACGCGCCTCGGCCACTTTGCGTCGGTGATGGCGAAAAACCAGCCGCTCGATCGCATCGGCCGCGGCATCCCCTAGCGGCTCGAAGGCCAGAAAGGCCAGGCCGTCATCAAGTCGACGCTGCACGCGCGCAGGCAATTCCAGCGGCAGGCTGGGACAGGCATCCAGATAAATGCGCATGCACACCGCATCCCCTCCGGCGGGCAGCAGGGCCGCGGGTACAAGCGCGCCGATCGCGTTGAAACGAATATGCGCGCGGGCTGGCAAGGCGCTGGCCGGCACTAGCAGCCGGTTGACGATGTCGACCAGGGCGTTGAGCTTGGCGTCCAGCCGCGCCAGCTCCTGCAGCACCGGGCTGTCGTCGTCGGCGCCATCGGCGCGGCGCTCCTCGATGGCCGCGATGCTCGCCAGGGTCGACAGGTTGCGCTCGCCCAGCTGTGCCAGCGAGCTGGCGCCTTCCCCGCGCGGCAGCAGCGCCAGGCGCAGTTGATCGTCGACGCAGACGCGTTCGGAGAAGGCAAGCCAGAGGGCATCGGTCATGGCGGAAATCCTATAGCGCGGCGTGACCCGGCGGTCGCGTTCACCGGCCTCAGCCGGGGTCGGCGGTATCCAGGTAAGCGCTCACCGCGCGGTGGTTCACATGATGGCGCGAGAGATGATCGCTCACCGCGTTGCGGGCCTGGGCAGCCAGCTCGAGCAAGGCGCGCTGATCCAGTTGCAGCTGGCGCATGGCCATCAGTCCGGCGGCGTTGATCGGCGCCTGGCGCAGCAGCCGGTCGCACTCGGCCTGCAGTGCGCTGGCGCCGGCCCAGTCACCGCGGCCGGCGGCCTGCAGCATGTCTGCGCTCAGCACGAGCGCCCGCTGCAGATCGGGATGCGGCGCCTCGTTCATTACGCGCTCTTGGCCTGCGCAGCGGACGTGGCGAGGTAGTGGGTGCGGATGCCCTGCCAGCCCTCGCGTACCGGCGCGAGCAAACGAGAGGACTCGTCCAGCGCCGCCACGTCGTCATGCAACTGCGCGTAGAGCAGGCGCCGGGTGACGTATTCGTAGAGCGATTCCAGCCGCTGGCTGAAGGCGGGATCCACCTTGTGGTCCAGGCTGTCGCGCAGTTCGCCGATGATCGCCACTGCCTTGGAGATGCAGCTGCCCTTGGCCGCCACATTGCCGTGCTGCAGATGGCCGCGTGCCTGGGCGATGCGATCCATCGCGCCGTCGAGCAGCAGGCTCACGAGCTGGTGCGAATCGGCGCTCTCGACGCCAGCGACGCTGTTCTGCTGGTAGAGGGCGCTGGCTTGGCGCAGGGGTCCGTAGGTCATGAGGCGCTCCTGGATCAACTTTTCTTGGTGTAGGTGGCTTCGAGCTGCGCCAGCGCGCCGGTGAGATAGCTGCTGGTGTTATTGAGCGAAGAAACCAGGGTGTCGAGCTGCGTGTACTGATCGCGTAACTGCTTCTCGTAGACGCTCATGCGTGCATCGAGCTGGCTCTGCTGCGTGTTGAGCTTGCTCAGGCTGTCGGTGAGGCTCTGCTGCCGCGTGGAGATGATTCCACCCGAGGTGGTGAAGCCGTCCAGCGCCGTATTCAGGCGCTTGGCGTAGCCGTTCGAGCCGGCGAACAGGTCCTGCACGGCCGAGGGATTGCTGTCCAGCGTGGAGGCCAGCTTGGCGTTGTCCACCGCTAGCGAGCCGTCCGCCGAGCGGGTGATACCCAGAGACGCCAGCGACCCGATGCTGTTGCCGGCGACCTTGCCGCTCAGCACGCTGCCGATCTGCCGCTGAACCGAGTTGAGCGTGGTGTCGCCCAGCAGGATGCCGGCCTGGCCGGTGTCCTTGTCGTAGCTCGATAGCGTACCGACCGTGTTGACGTAGCTGTTGTACGCATCGACGAAGCCCTGCACGGCCTTCGTCGCGGCGCTGTTGTCGCGCGACACGGTAAGAGTGGTGCTGCCGGCGGCGGCCAGGTTGATGGTGACGCCATCGATGGCGCCGCTCACGCTGTTGCTCGCGCTGGTGATGTTGATGCCGTCCAGGCTCAGCTTGGCATCGGCCGCCTCGCTGGCACCGGCGGTATTGAGCTTGGCGGCCAGGGTGGACAGGCCGGTGCTGCTTCCCGAACCGGCACTCACGCTGAAGCCGTTGGCCACGCCGGTCTTGCTCGAGCTGAGCAGCAGTTGCGCGCCGCCGGCACCGTTGACCACGGTCGCGGTGACCCCGGGGTTGTCCTTGGCCGCGTTGATCTTGGCGGCGATGTCCGCAACGGTGTCGGTGGCGCCGATCGCTATGTTGGCGCTGTTGGCGCCCACGCTGAGCGTCAGCGATCCGTCGCCCACCGCCGCGGTGGATGCATAGGCGTCGCTGGCCCGCTTCTGCGCAGTGGCCAGGTTCTGCACCACCAGCGCATAGCTACCCGGCTGCGCGCTGGCCAGCGTGCTGGTGGTGCCGATGGCACTGTCGCCCAGCGTGGCGTTGAAGCTGGCGAAGGTGCTGGCCTGGGTCAGCGTGGAAAGCGACGACTGCAGTGAGCCGAGCGCCGAACTGAGCGAGGCCAACCCAGTCAGCAGGGCGTTGGTCTGGGTCGCCTTGTCGGTGATCTGCGCCTGCGGACCGGCCTTCTTGTCATTCACCAGGGCCGTGACAATGGAATCCACGTTCAGCCCCGAGCCGATGCCGGCCGAGCTCAAGATGGCGCTGCCCGTGCTGCCGCTGGTGTTGGTATTGACGTTGGTGATGGCCATGCCGGTTCCCGTGGGTTTCTTGACGCTGTCCGCGCCCTGACGGTTTGGTAGCAAGAACCTCGCCAGTGGCCCGCCGCGTGGACGTGGCGGGAGCGAGAAAGCTCGCTTTGCCGATGCGAAGGTGATCGGCCAAACGGCAACAAACTGAAGCCCGTCGCCTGGGCGGAACGCGCCCCGCTCCAAGCGCAGCTACGTTCCGGCACAAAGAAGAACGGCGCCACCGAAACCACCGGTGGCGCCGCGAAAAGTTCGGCGGCTTGTCAGCGCGCCGCGCTGTTCTCCGTCACTGCAGGAGCTTAAGCACCTGCTGCGGGTTGGAGTTGGCCTGCGACAGCACCGAGATACCGGCCTGCTGCAGTACCTGCGCCTTGCTCAGGTTGGCCGTCTCGGCCGCGAAGTCCGCGTCCTGGATGGTCGACTGCGAGGCTTTCAGGTTGGTCGACTGCGAGCTCAGCGTGGAGATCGTCGACTGGAAGCGGTTCTGCACCGCACCCAGCTGGGCAGCAAAATCCGCCACCGAGCTCAGCGCTACGTCGATGCGCGAGATCAGATCATTGGCACCGTCCACCGTGCCCACCGTGCCACCAGCGAGCGAGCCGCCCGTGGCCGCCGCCGTACCGGCGGTGTAGGTCGCATTGGCATTCACGTCCTTGGCATTGGCGCCGACGATGTTGCCGCCGGTGTCGGTGAGCGTCAGCGCACTGTTGGAGTAGAAGTTGATGCCCTTGCCGTCGGCGCTCACCGCCGCGCTGACGCCGTCGACGCCTGCGGCGTTGATCGCGTCGGACACGTCCTGCAGGCTCTTGGCGCCCGTCAGGTCGACCGCCTTGCCGTTGACCGTCAGGCCCTCACCGGACAGATCGGTATTGTCGACGCCCGCCGAGGAGACCGGAGCAGCGCCCAGCACCGTGCTAACGTTGGCGGTACCGCCCGCATCGGCAATGACCGGTGCTGCGGCGCTCGCGCCCGTGGCGGTGGTGGCGATGGTCAGCTTGCCCGCGTTGTTCGTGACGGTGTACTTGCCGGCGGCCGCAGAGTTCAACTGGGTCTGAATCGCGCTGGCAACGCCGTCGGCATCGGTCAGGTCGGAGTTCAGAGTCACTGTGTTGCCGTCGACGGTGAACTTGACGTCGTTGGTGCCGGAGAAGTCCGTTGCAGTGTTGGCACTGCCCACCACCTTTGCGCCCTGCGGGCCAATCTTGCCGCTGATGTCGCCGGTCTTGACCTCGGCCACCGCACCCAGGTCGCTGGCCTTGACGCTCTGGCCCAGGCTCACCGACACGGTCTGGCCCACGTTGGCGCCGATCTGGAAGCTCTGCGACTGCAGCGAGCCGTCCAGCACCTTCTTGCCGTTGAACGTGGTCTGGTTGGCGATGCGGGTCACTTCCTGCAGACGCTGCTGCACTTCGTTGTCGATCGTCTTGCGGTCGGCATCGCTGTAGGTGCCGTTGGCCGACTGTGCAGCCAGGTCGCGGATCGCCTGCAGGTTGGCGGTGACCTGATCCAGCGCCGAGCCGGTGGTCTGCGCCAGGTTGATCGCGTCCGAGGCGTTGGCGCTGGCCTGGGCCAGACCGCCGATCTGCGTGGTGTAGCGCTGCGAGATCGCAAAGCCTGCGGCGTTGTCCGCGGCGCTGTTGATCTTCAGGCCCGAGGACAGGCGCTGCGTGGCCTGGGCCAGCGCGCTCTGCGACTTGCTCAGGTTGTTCTGCGTGTTCAGCGACGAAACGTTGGTGTTGATGACCAATGACATGGGGATGTTCTCCTGACGGAAATCGATAGCCGGATGGTGTGGCTTGCTGTATTCCCGGCGGGGTTCCGTATGGGATGCCATCCGCCTCAGGGACTGTTTCGTCAGCGGCGAAAATTACTTGAGCATCACTACTTGATTTTTTTTTGCGACGTGGTTCGCACGCCGCAACCCGGAACGGGAACGACTGTTTCTATCGACCGCCGATGGCGTAGCTGTAGGCCTCGCGCGCGACCGCAGGCATAAGCGAAGACGCCGCGGCAAGCCGCGGCGTCTTCGGAGCAAACAGCAAACCGCGAACTACTTGATGTAGTTGAACAGGCTCATCGACTTCACCTGCGCAAACACCTGCTGCGATGCCTGCAGGGCGGTGGACTGGATCGACAGGCTGCTGATCGCCTGATAGACGTCCACATCGCGCGTGTCCGACAGCGTGCTCTGATAGGTCACGCCGAGATCCTGGTATGCCGCACGCTGCGCCGCGAGTGCGTTGGTGCGTCCGCCGATGTCCACCTCGGCTCGCGTCACTTCCGCCTGCGCGCTGTCGAGCGCTTCCAACTGGCGGTTGAGGGTGTTGGTCATCTGCGCCGAACTGCCGCCACTTTGTAGCGCAGTGATCATGTTGTTGAAGGTGGTGAACACATCCTGCGTCGTGCCCCCCTGGATGCTCACCGAATCGCCGGCCTGCGGCTCACCATCGAGCGAGAGCGTGAGGCCGTTGAAGCTGATGCTGCCGCCTGCGGTATAGGTGCCGGTGACCGGGTTGCCGCCACTGTCGAGCAGCTGATTACCGCTGCCGTCCAGGGCGCTCCAGTTGCCGGCGCCGTCGAAGGTGATCGTGTAGCCGCCGCTGGCTGCGATACCCGTGGCGAACGTAGTGGGATCGGACACCGCGTTCTCGCCCACCACCAGCGTGCCGGTGTTGCCGGCCGCGGCGCTGGCGACGAAGCGGCCGTTGCCCGCCGCCACGTCCATGAAGATCGCGCTGCCGGACTCGCCGGTCGGCACGGTCAACCCGGCACCGATAGCCGCGCGCGGCTGGCCATCGTTGCCGGCGTAGCTCACGCTGCCGTTAGCGCTCTTCAGGAACGGCACGGTGTTGCTGCTAGTACCGGCGAACAACGCCTGGCCGGTAGCGTCGGTGGTGTTGGCCATCTGCAGTAGCTGATCGCGCATCTGCGTGAGCTGGGTGGCGATCGCCTGACGATCGCTGTCGGCGAGCGAACCGTTGAGCGCCTGCAGGGTGAGGTCGCGTGCGCTGTTGTAGAGATCGTTGACCGAATTGAGCGTGGACTGCGCCGTGTCCAGCCGCGTGCTCGCCGCGTCGATGTTGGCGGTGTACTGGGAGTTCGCCGCGAGGATGTGACTGAGGCTGATGACGCGCCCGGCACCGGCCGGATCGTCCGAGGCCACGTTGATGCGCTTGCCGGTGCTCACCTGGTTCTGTGTGGCCGCCAGCGAGCTCTGCTGATTCATCATGCTGGCCAGCGACTGCTGGTACATCCAGCTGGTGGAAAGGCGCATGACGATTACCTCTGCACGGCAGCGAGCAGGCTGCTGAAAATGGACTGGGCGGTGGAGATCACTTGCGCTGAGGCCTGGTAGGCCTGCTGATACTTCACGAGGTTGGCGGCCTCCTCGTCGAGATTCACGCCCGACACGGCCTGCTGCGCCGACATGGCCTGGCCGTGCAGGCTGGTCTGCGTGGTCAGGTTGCTGGCTGCCTGGGAACCGGCGTTGCCGATTTCGGTGGTGAGCAGGGTGTAGTTGTCGATTACCGATCGGCTGCCGCCGGCCAGGACGCCCGTATCGGCCAGCCCGGCCAGCGCCAGCGCGTTGGCGTTGTCGTTGAGGCCGTTGCTGTTGGCGCTGATCGCGAAGCTGTCGCCCGCCGCCGGCGCGCCGGACAAGGTGAGACTCCAGCCATTGGCCGACAGCGTCTGCCCCGGGGTGTACGCGCCACTGCCCAGCACGGTGCCGCCGGCATCGGTGAGGGTGTAGGTGCCGGCGGTGGGAAACGCCACCGTGACGCCGGTGAGCAGCGCCGGATTGCTGGCGTCGGTCACCTGCAGCGACGACACCGCGCCGCTACCGGTGTTCGCGCTGGCAGCCTTGCTTTGCAGGGCTGCCGCGGCGGCGATGCCGGACGGGTCGGTGAGGCTCACCGTCAAGCCGCTGGCGGCGTTTCGGGTCGGCTGGATGCGGAAGCTGTCGCCGGCCTGCGCCGCGCCGGATACCGCCAAGGTGAGACCTGCACCGCTGAGCGAACCGTCGGGATTGGTGGTGAGCGCCACGGGCTGGCCGCCGGTGGTGGTCATGCTCCAGGCGCTGCCGTCGTAGCGCAGCGTGTAGTCGGCGCTGTCCAGTGCTGCAACGTCCGTCACCTGCGCGGCCACTGTGGCCGTCCCCGCGTTGCTGGCGGCGGGCAGCGCCTGCGGCGCGGGCAGCGCGAAGATCGGCTTGCCGAGCTGGCCGTTGAGGTCCAGGCCCTTGCCCTGCTGTGCGTTGACGCTGGTGGCCAGGCCGATCGCTGCCTGGCCAAGCCGGTTCTGCGCGCTGTCCAGCACGTTGCTGCGGTAGTCGAGCAAGGCGCCGAGCGAACCGCCGCTGATGCGCGAGGTGATGTCGCTACCGCTGCTGTCGAGCACGTCGACGCGCCCGGTGTCGTAAGGGTCGCTGCCGGTGGACAACTTGAACGCGTTGCTGCCGCTGACCAGGCTTTGTCCGCTGCTGCTGTAGATGCTGTAGGTGCCGTCGGTCTCACTCACGGCGGTCACGCCGAGGTAGCCGGACAAGCTGTTGACCAAGGCATCGCGCTGGTCCAGCAGTGCGTTCGGCGTGCCGCTGCCCAGGCTGTCGTGGATCTTGCGGTTGAGGCTGGCGATATTGTCGAGCGTGGTGTTGATGCTTTTGACAGTGTTGGTGATCTGGCCGTTGATCTGCTTCTGCTGGCTGTCCAACTGCGCGCCGAGCGTGGTGAACACCGAGGCCACGGTGGAGGCGTTGCCCAGCAGTGCCTGCCGTGCGGAGCTGTCGCCGGCAGCCGGCGCGTTCGCGACGGTATCGAAGGCACCATAGAAATTGTCCAGCGCGCCCTGCAGGTCGCCGCTGGCGCTGAGCATGCTGTTGAGCGTGGTGGCCAGGTCGTTGTACGTGGTGGCGCGCGAGAGGTTCGCGTTGCTGCTCCATACCGCACTGGTGAGATAGCTGGAATAGGCGCGCTCCACCGCCACCACGTCCACGCCGTTGCCCACGGTGAAGCGGTTCGACGGCGGCACCACACGCTCGGTCTGACGCACCACCTCGCGGCTGTAGCCGTCGGTGCCGGCATTGGTGATGTTGTTGCCGACCGTATTGAGCGCCACCTGGGCCGCGTTGAGGCCGGAGATGCCGGTGCTGAGCAGGTTAGCCATGGATCAGTCCTGGGCGCTTCATTCGAGGGATGTCGGCGCGTCGACGCCGTTCTTGAGCGCATCGAGCGCCTGACGCATCGCCGGGCTATTGGCGATGGCGGCAACCTTGTGAGCATAGGACGGATCAGTGGCGTAGCCGCCCTGCACCAGGCCGCGGGCAAAACCCGCCACGTCGTCGCCCTTGCCCAGCGCCTGCGCGTAACGTGGGTTGTCGCCGAGCAGGCGGGCATAGTCGTCGAACGACTGTGCCGGCGATTCGTAGGCACGGAACGCGGCGCGTTTGCGCACCGGCACCCCACCCTCCACTTCCAGTGTGGGCACACTGACGCGCTCGCCGCCCCAGCCGGAGCCCGCCTTCATGCCGAACAGGTTGTAGCTGGGCGTGCCATCACCGTGCTGCGGCATGTGCTTGCCCCATTGGGTTTCCAGCGCGGCCTGCGCCAGCACGGCGCGCACCGAAACGCCGAGCTTCTCGGCCGCCTTCTGCGCGTACGGCGCCATCTTGGTGACGAAATCCGCCGGGTCACCGGGAATGAACTGCGAAGCGGCCGTCACGGCAGCGGACCCGGCCGAGCGAGCCACCGAGCCGAGGCGGGACAACCAGCCATCGTCGCCATCGGCGCCGGAAGGCGCTGCGGATGCCCCGGAGGGCGGCGCCAGCCCAGCCGCACCGGGACTCGCAGGTGCCGCCTTGCCGCCGAGTTGGCGCACCAGCATCTCGGCGATGCCCAGGCCATGTCCCTGGCTGGACAGCGTCACCGCCAGCTGGTGATCGGCCAGGCCTTGCCACGAATCGCCGGCCTGGCTGTCGAAGTTGGGATCGCCGAAATTGGCGTCGCGCATCGACTTCAGCACCATCTGGGTGAAGATCGACTCGAACTGCTTGGCCACCACCGGCAACGCCGACTTCGCATCGGACTGCGCGCTCTGGCGCAGCGCGTTGAAGCCGGACAGGTCGGTCCAGGTGTTGACGTTCTGCGCAGCGGAATCGATGCCGGAGGCCATGTCAGATCACCACCAGCTCCGCATGCAGCGCACCGGCCTGCTTGAGCGCCTGCAGGATGGAAATGAGATCGCTCGGCGCCGCACCCACCTGGTTCACAGCGCGCACGATGGTGTCCAGGCTCACCCCGGGACCGAACTTGAACATGTGCCCGCCATCTTCACTTACGCGCACGTCGCTGGACGGCACGATCGCCGTCTGGCCCTTGCTGAAGGCGTTGGGCTGGCTCACCAGCGGCTGCTCGCTGATGGTTACCTGGATCGAGCCGTGCGCCACCGCGGCGGCGCTCACGCGCACATCCGAACCGATCACCACGGTGCCGGTACGCGAGTTGACCACCACACGCGCGGGCGCGTCGGCAGGAGTCACGTCGATGTTCTGGATATCGCCCAGCCACGCCACCTTCTGCGACGGGTCCATCGGGCTGCGCACGGCGATCGAGCCGCCATCGATGGCGTTGGCGGTGCCGGCTCCATAGGCGGCGTTGATCGCCTTGACCACGCGCGATGCGGTGGTGAAATCGGGCGTATTGAGGTTGAGCATGAGGTCGCCGCCGTTGCCGAACGCCGAGGGCACGCTGCGTTCCACCGTGGCGCCGTTGGGGATGCGGCCGGAGTCGGAGATGTTCACCTGCACGCTGGAGCCGCTCTTGCCCTGCGCGCTGATGCCGCCGATCACCACGCTGCCCTGGGCAATGGCGTAGGTGTTGCCGTCGGCGCCCTTCAGCGGCGCCATCAGCAGCTGGCCGCCGCGCAGCGTCTTGGCGTTGCCAATCGAGGCCACGGTAACGTCGATGGTCTGGCCCGGCTTGGCGAACGGCGGCAGGTCGGCGGTAACGATCACCGCGGCGGCGTTCTTCAGCTGCGGGCGCGCGTTGGCCGGCACCACGATGCCGAACTGCTGCAGCATGTTCTCCAGGCTCTGCGTGGTGAACGGCGCCTGCGTAGTCTGGTCGCCAGAACCATCCAGGCCCACCACCAGGCCATAACCGATGAGCTGGTTGTTGCGCACGCCGCCGACCGAGGCGAGATCGCGGATCTTGTCCGCGTGCACCGGCGTGGCCAACGCCGCGGCAAGCAGCACCAGCACCGTGGTGCCGAAGCTGCGCCAGCGCAGCAGCGACCGCCGCATCTCGCTGCGGCGCTGGGCGTCTGTCGCGCGATCGCCCAGCGGCTGGCTCGGCGCAGCGGGCTCATGCGCGCGATGTTCGTACGGCGCATGCACCGACGCCGGGACGGCGTGATTGCGCAGGTGCCTCATCAGGCGGCGGGTTTTCATGCGTGCGTGCTCGAAGAATGGGGGAACGTCCAACCGCCAGCCCCGTAGGAGCCCGCTCGCGGGCGATGCCTTTGCTCCTGATCCACATCAAAGGCA